>JADZGG010000269.1 GCA_020854015.1 Flavobacteriales bacterium | reverse complement strand
GCCTATCAGGCGTTCGAGGAGGATCTGAAAGGAACGCTCACCGTCGGCAAACTCGCCGACCTTGTGATCTTGGACAAGAACCCCCTGAAGATCGACCCGATGACCATCACCGATATTTCCGTGATGCAGACGATCAAGGAGGGCACGAGCATTTACAAGCGACCATGATCACAGGACGGTCTTGACTATGGCTGTCGCCGTCGCATGAAGCTTACTACTGTGCTACTGGAGCGCCCTGCGCTTGACCACCACGGCTCGTCGATGAGACCTCAACCTTGGCACTGCACGCCTTTGAGCCGGAGCAGCAGAGCGGAAGGCGATAGGGTCCAGTTGACCTTACCGTCGTGCGACGTGAAGTACAACCTTGAGATCGTGACTTGGCGGACGGTGGTTCAGGTGGTGCCCCCTCAATGAGATAAGGATCCTCGATGAAGTTCAACGAACATTGGCAACGGTGTCCGTGAACTACGGTCCGACCACATGAGGAACACGGAAGTCGGTACATTGTGAGTGATGACCGGGAAGCATCGACCACATCCTCGAGGCTCGTCTCACGAGCACACACCATACAGGCCTGCAACACCATGAAGACACTCGCACACTCAGTCATCGTGCTCTTCGCATTTCTTCTCTCCTGTGGCAAGCCGAATGCGAACGAACCGGCAACCAGTACAGCACCGGCCATCGATGCTGTTGCTGACGTGCCTGCACCAGCCCATGGAGCCAAGCGCATCCTCTTTCGCAACGTGCGGATCTTCGATGGGACCAGCACCACCCTCTCCGCACCGAGCCAAGTGCTGATCGTGGGCAACAGCATAGCACAGATCAGCACCGAGCCCATCGAGTCGGACAGCGCCATGGTGATCGAAGGCGGCGGCCGCACGCTGATGCCCGGCTTGATCGATGCGCACACGCACATCATGTTCTGCTCCGTTCCGCAAATGGCCATCCTCACGGGCGACATCGGTTATACCAACCTGGCGGCAGGCAAAGCAGCAACGGAAATGCTCCTTCGCGGTTTCACCAGCATCCGCGATCTGGGTGGACCCACTTTCGGGCTCAAGCAAGCCATCGACCAAGGGATCCTACCCGGCCCACGCATCTGGCCCAGTGGCGCCTTCATCTCGCAAAGTGGCGGTCACGGGGATTTCCGTCTGCCCAATGACATTCCCGCCCGACCCGGCGACTTCACCTTCAGCGAGCGTGTTGGCGCCGCGGCCATTGCCGACGACCCGGACAAGGTGCGCCTTCGTTCCCGCGAGCAACTGATGCTGGGTGCTTCGCAACTGAAGCTCATGGCAGGGGGTGGTGTGTCATCCAACTACGACCCGCTGGACGTGACACAATACAGTGTCCCCGAACTGCGCGCCGCCGTGGAGGCCGCTGAGAACTGGGGCACCTATGTCACGGTACATGCTTACACACCACGGGCCGTTCGCCAGAGCATCGAAGCGGGTGTGAAGTGCATCGATCATGGCCAACTGCTTGACGATGCCACCGCGAAATTGATGGCCGACAAGGGCATCTGGTGGAGCCTGCAACCCTTCACCGATGATGGCCACAGCGCCTTCGCGGAAGGGTCGCCGAACCGTATCAAGCAGCTCACCATGTTCAGCGGCACCGACCAGGCCTATGCCCTGGCCAAGAAGTACAAGATCCGCACGGCCTGGGGCACGGACATCCTTTTCAGTGCGGCGGAGGTGGCGAAGCAGAACCAACAGCTGACGAAGATGCTGAGGTGGTACGCACCTGCTGAAGTATTGCGCATGGCCACGGCGGGCAACGCCGATCTGCTCGCGCTCTCCGGCCCGCGCAGTCCATACGTTGGTAAGCTGGGCGTGGTGCAGGTAGGAGCGCTCGCCGATCTGCTCTTGGTGGAGGGTGACCCTCTTGCGCAATTCGAATTGCTCGCGGACCCCGCTCACAACTTCATGGTGATCATGAAGGATGGCCGCGTCTACAAGAACACGTTGCCATAGTCGGTTACAGTGTCCGAAGCCACCGTTCAACAACGATCGTCGCATATGCGCTGCGCTCCTGCTGCGGTGCGATGGCACGCCTACTGAACATGAACCGGAGGACCCTCTTCTTGCTGATGCTCTGGCTGCCTGCAGCGGCTTGGGCTCAAACGGATACCGCCCCTCCCAGAGCGGAGATCGACGCCAGCAAACCCACCAACCTGTACACGCAGGTGAACGCACAGGCCGAAGCCACGGCCGCTCCGGGTGGTGACCTGGTGGGCATGCGCTTCAACGTGCAGTACGCCTTCGATCCGAACAACCTGCTGCTGGCCGAAGTGCCGTTGTTGTACAACACGGGCACCGAGAAGTTCGGTCTTGCGGATTGCCGGATGCGGTACTTCAACAAGTTCCACGTGAACCCGAGCGCTCGACTGAACGCGTTGCTGGCCGGCGTGGACATGACCTTGCCCACCGGCTCATCCAAGAACGGCTTGGGTGGCAGCGCCTGGAGCATCGCGCCGACCGTGATCGCGGGTGTGATGATCACCCCGAAGATCTTCGCTTTCCCGGGCCTGAGCTACGTGCATGTGACCGCTCCAGAGACGGGCATTGAAGGTGTGACGACCTACGCGAGCAATGGGTTCGGCGTGCAGACCAACATGAGCATCTCGTTCAGCAAGCGGGCCTTCCTGTTCGTGAACCCGATCTACACCTGGTTGAGCAGCAAAGGGTCGGCAAAGGACGTTTGGAACGGTGAATTCAACATGAACTACGTGGTGAAGCCGAGCAAACTGAAAGTGAACGCCGGCTGGTTCCCGAACTTCACCAACGAGGTGAACACCTTTCGCTTGGGAGGAACGGTCTTTCTCTAAGCAAGGGAAGCGGCTGGCCCAACGGCTCATCTGCCCTTCAACTCCCAAAGCGTTGCCGTTGAATCCGCGCGGTAGTCACGCAAGGCCAGCACAGTGAGCAACGCCTTACGACCAGCGACGGAGGCCTGGATGGAATAGTACAGGCTGTCACCGTTGCGGCGCGTATCGTTGAAGAGCACTTCGGCACTGTCGATGGAAGCGCGTACGGCGTTGAGGTCCGTGGGCCATTGGGCCATCTGCGCTTCGGCGGTGGGACGGGCCTTCAGCAGGGTGCTCTTGAGGCGCAATTTGATGCGATCCTCCGGCATCCAGGCGGTGTTGCTCAGTCGATTCCCGAAGAAGCCCCAGGCCATGAGGCCGCCGAGCACCAAGCCGATGAGGTATAGCTGAAGTCTACGCTTTAGGTCCATGTGCCCATGTGCCCATGTGCGCATGTGCCCATGGTCGGAATGAAACGCAAAGGTGGCGCTTCCGCACCATCAGAACTCAGATCATTTTCTGGAAGCGCTCCGCTTATCCGTTCGTTCGCGACGAAGCCGTTCCATGGATGTCCGTAGGATACTGTTGAACAAGGGGAACAGTGCCTTCGCGCGACGCACCAGTTCCTGGTCGTGTGGATAGTGGGTCTTGATGTGGCAGAGGTCCAAGCGGTAGTCAGTCTCCTCCAGTTCCTTGAAACCGATCTTCATCTTGTGCACGAAATCAGCGAGACTCTCTGCTCCTTGGGCTTCACGTGCATGTGAACCCACGGCCGTGCCGCTGCGCAAGAGCTGATCAGCGAAGGTGGGATTCACTGGAACCAATCGTTCGCAGTAGTCGATCACACGACTGGCCAATTCGAACGTCTCCGTGACCACGGGATTGGGTCGCCGGCCACTCTCACCATAAGGCTGTTGCCCATCCGCAACGCCTTCATTCCAGAAAGAGGCCAGCCACGCACTCGCATCGAACTCCTCTGC
>JADZGG010000268.1 GCA_020854015.1 Flavobacteriales bacterium | reverse complement strand
GGTACTTGGACCACGTCCGGAGGTGCGGTCTTCAGCGGGACCTACAATGCCAGCGTGGACCTGCCCGGCGTGTACACCTATACCACCAGCCCGCTTGCACCTTGCCCCACGCTCTTCAGCACGCTTACCATCAGCCTCGATCCGCTGCCACAGGCGGGTGGCGACAACGGATTGGCCATCTGTGCGGATGGCGCGATGACCCCGCTGTTCCCGCTGCTCGGTGGAAACCCCGACGCGAACCAGACCTGGTACGACCCCATGTTCGCCATTCACAGCGGCATACTCGATCCTTTCCTGGAGCTTTCGGGCAGCTACCGTTATGTGGCTTACGGCATCGGCGAGTGCGACCATCTTACGGACACGGCGATCATCGCCGTGGACGTGAATCCCTTGCCCATCGTGCTCTTCAACGTGGAACCGGACAGCGGTTGCAACCCCTTGGATGTGCGGTTCTACAACCTCACGGACCCCTTCTATCTCGGAGGCACCTGCATCTGGGACCTGGGAGATGGCCTTAGCGGCGTGAACGCGTGTGACAGCCTTGACCACACCTACGTGAACGCAGGCTGGTACAACGTGAATCTGACAGTGACCACGCCAGAAGGTTGTGTTGACCATTTGACCAAGCCCGGATCGGTGTTGGTGGAAGAAGCTCCGAAGGCCACCTTCACTTGGTCACCGAACCCGGGCACCGAGTACAACAGCAACTTGTATTTCGCGGCCTCGGATCCGCATGCCAGCACCTTCCAATGGGTGTTCGCCGAGCAGGATTCAGCGGACCAACGCTTCGAGTATCACTACTTCCCGAACGAGTTCGGTGACGAATACGAGGTGTGCCTTCAGGTTTGGGACCGTTATGGCTGCACCGATAGCTTATGCCAGGTCGTGCCCATCATCGTTCCAAGCCTCTTCGTCCCGAACGCCTTCACACCGGACGGAGATAACAAGAACGACATCTTCTTCCCGGTCGCTTCCGACATGGTGGACGAGGACCATGAGCTGATGGTCTTCGATCGGTGGGGAGAACTGGTGTACCAGACCACCGACGCCAAGAAAGGCTGGGACGGTCGAAAAATGAATGGCGGTGAGATCCTGCCTCAAGGCGTGTACGTTTGGCGCTTGGTCGAGCGCAAGCAGTTCACCTCTGACAAGCAAGACTTTTTCGGCACGGTGACCCTTTTGAAGTGAACAGTCCCCTCACGATCCAACGCATGTCCCTGAACCTCCTCCGGACGACCCTGATCAGCAGCGCGGTGCTGCTTTTCGTGAATGCTGCTGATGCCCAAGTGGTGCAGTTAAGCCCTGAACAATATGCACAAGCAAAGGCGAGCGGTACCCTGCCTGCGGAATACCATGTGAACTACCCTGCACAGGCGCCCATCACTCCGGCCCTGTCGAAGAACCCCAAACGCAACATCGGTGTGCCCAAGGGAGGTGGAGTGAACGGAGACTGCAATTGCTGGATCCAACCGGACAATACGTACACCTTGGCGATGCAGCCCAATGACGACTTTTCGTCGGCCGCCATCACCACGCCTTTTCAGTTCAACCTGTATGGCGACCTGTACAACACCCTGTACATCAACAACAACGGGAACATCTCTTTCCAGTCGCCATACGGCACCTTCTCTGCCACGCCCTTTCCCAACAACCAGTTCATCATGGTGGCTCCGTTCTGGGCCGATGTGGATACGCGGGGTGAGGATGGGCTTGGACTCAATGGTGGACAGGTCTGGTATAAAGTGACCCCCACTGCCCTCTACGTCAATTGGGTGGATGTTGGCTACTACTCACAGGAGACGGACAAGCACAACTCCTTCCAGCTGATCATCACCGACGGTACGGACCCGGTGATCGGTGTAGGCAAGAACGTGAGCTTCTGCTACCTCAACATGGACTGGACCACGGGCGCAGCTTCCCAAGGTGTCGGTGGCTTTGGCGGTATTCCAGCAGTTGTCGGCGCCAACCGCGGCAACAGCGTGGACTACATTCAGTTCGGGACCTTCGATCAACCGGGTGTTACATATGATGGTCCGTTCAACAACCCCGATGGCGTGGATTGGCTTGACAATCAGAACTTTGTGTTCACCACCGCGGTGAGCACTCAGAACATTCCCCCCATCGCGAGCAGCACATTCCTCTGCGATACCGTGCGCGTGTGCACCGGTGAACTGGTGGATATCGAGATGAACTTCCTGGCTCCAGAGCAGGGACAGACGATCGTGGCCAGTTCAGTAGCAACAACACTTTCGAACTACGGGGAAGTGGTGAACACGAGCGGTAACAACTCGGTGATCGTACAAGGCCAATTCACGCCGACCATCGCCGAGCAGGGCTTCCATACCATCACGTTCACGGCTACGGACGACGGTACACCGGCTCTCACCACGACCATTGATATTGTGGTGGACGTTTACTTCACAACGCTCACCCCACCGGTCATCTCTGGTGATACACTAGCGTGCGAAGGCCAAGGCACAGTGCTCAATGTACCTGACGGTTTCGACACTTACGATTGGAGCAACGGCTACAACGGCACCAGTGTGCTTGTGGGTCCTGGCACCTACAGCGTGGAGGTGACAGCTGGTTATTGCACCTTCGGCTCCAACTCGGTCACCATCACGGAGATCCCCACGCCGGTTCCAACGATCACAGGTATCCTGTTCAACTGTGGTGGACAGTCTTCGGAACTGGGTGTTGATGGAGCGTATGCCAGTTACCTCTGGAGCAACGGCGAGACCGGAGCCACCACGACGGTCGGCACGGGCACCTACACTGTGGCTGTGACCAGCGCCCAGGGCTG
>JADZGG010000267.1 GCA_020854015.1 Flavobacteriales bacterium | reverse complement strand
TCACGAACTTCTCCTTGGCGTCGGCCTGTGCGTACACTTCGCTGATGGCGAGGAGTTGCGAGTTGCTGCCGAAGATGAGGTCTACGCGAGTGCCGGTCCACTTGCGGTCACCGGTCTTGCGATCGTGGCTACCGTAGATGCCTTCCTCTCCTGCCTTCGGCGCCCACGCATGGCCCATGTCCAACAGGTTCACAAAGAAGTCGTTGCTCAGCTGACCCACACGATCGGTGAACACGCCGTGCTTGCTGCCACCCGTGTTGGCGCCCAACACACGCAAGCCGCCGATCAACACCGTCATTTCCGGAGCGCTCAACGTGAGCAATTGCGCGCGGTCCACCAGCATCTCCTCGGGTGGCACGCGGTAGCTCTTCTTCTGGTAGTTGCGGAACCCATCGGCTTCCGGCTCCATCACGGAGAAGCTCTCCACGTCGGTCTGCTCCTGGCTGGCATCGCCGCGGCCGCTCGTGAACGGCACGTTGATGCTGTGGCCCGCATCCTTGGCGGCTTTCTCCACCGCTGCCCCACCACCCAGCACGATCAGGTCGGCGATGGACACCTGCTTGCCACCGGCGTTGAATTCCTTCTGGATCGCCTCCAACACCCCGAGCACCTTGCCGAGTTGAGCGGGATCGTTCACCGCCCAGAATGTCTGCGGAGCCAGGCGGATGCGCGCCCCATTGGCACCGCCCCGCTTGTCGCTGCCGCGGAAGGTGGAAGCGGATGCCCAGGCCGTGCTGACGAGTTCACTCACGGTGAGCCCGGACGCGAGGATCTTTCCCTTCAATGCGGCCACATCGTTGGCATCAAGCACCTGGCCAGCCGGAATGGGATCCTGCCAGATCAGGTCTTCCGCAGGCACTTCAGGTCCGAGGTAGAGGCTCTTGGGGCCCATGTCGCGGTGCGTGAGCTTGAACCAAGCTCGGGCGAAGGCATCGGCGAAGGCCTGTGGATCCTTGTGGAATCGGCGCGCGATCGGCTCGTAGATCGGATCGAAGCGCAAGGAGAGGTCCGCCGTGGTCATCATCGGAGGATGCTTCACGTTCGGGTCGTGCGCATCGGGGATCATGTGATCGGGCTTGCAATCCTTCGCACGCCACTGATGCGCGCCGGCAGGACTCTTGGTCAGCTCCCATTCGTAACCGAAGAGCATGTCGAAATAGCCGTTGTCCCACTTGGTGGGGTTGGGCTTCCACGCGCCTTCGAGACCGCTCGTGATAGTGCCCCCCCCCTTTCCGCTGCCATGAGCGCTCAGCCAGCCGAAGCCTTGCGCCTCGATGGGTGCGCCCTCGGGCTCCGTACCCACCGACTTGGGATCACCTGCACCGTGCATCTTGCCGACGGTGTGGCCGCCGGCGGTGAGCGCCACGGTCTCCTCATCGTTCATGGCCATACGCTTGAAGGTCTCGCGCACATCGCGACCGCTGGCCACGGGGTCGGGATTGCCGTCCGGTCCCTCGGGATTCACGTAGATCAATCCCATCTGCACGGCCGCGAGCGGGTTCTCCAGATCGCGTGCGCCGGAGTAGCGACTGTTCAACTTATCGCTGGTCGCCAACCACTCCACTTCGGAACCCCAGTAGATATCCTCTTCAGGCGCCCAGATGTCGGCACGGCCGCCCCCGAACCCGAAGGTCTTGAAGCCCATGCTCTCCATGGCCACGTTGCCAGCAAGCACGAATAGGTCGGCCCAGCTCACGCTGTTGCCGTACTTCTGTTTGATCGGCCACAAGAGGCGCCGCGCCTTGTCCAGGTTGCCGTTGTCGGGCCAGCTGTTGATGGGTGCGAAACGCTGGTTACCTGTGCCCGCGCCGCCGCGTCCATCGGCCGTGCGGTAGGTACCCGCCGCGTGCCAGGTCATGCGGATCATGAGGCCACCGTAGTGTCCCCAGTCGGCCGGCCACCACTCCTGCGAGTCGGTCATCAGCTTGGTGAGGTCAGCCTTCAGAGCTTTGTAGTCGACCTTCTTGAAGGCTTCCGCATAGTTGAACTCCTCGCCCAGCGGGTTGGAGGCCGGAGCATGCTGGTGCAGAATGCCGAGGTTCAGTGTGTTCGGCCACCAGTCGCGGTTGCGTGTGCCGCGGCCGGCCACGGGGTTGCGCAGGGCGCCGTGGATCACCGGGCACTTGCCCGACCCGTTCGCATCCTGCCCGTGAGCACCAGCTACCGCGCTCATTTCCTTCTCGTTCTCCATAGTTGCGTTGGTCTTGTTTTTCGTGTGGTTCGAGGACTGTACCGACCGGTCATCGCTAAGATGTTCATTCCGAACGCGGAAGACCCTGACCAGCATCAACATGCTAAGAATGGGCTCTTCCTGCTTCGGAGCCGAAAGTACCCGCACCAGACCCATAGACCTAATTGATAATTTCGATCATTGAATAGACATCATCAATATGACGCTCCAGCAGCTCCAATACTTGGTCGCACTCGATGATCACCGCCAATTCGTCAAAGCTGCAGCCGCCAGCTTCGTTACCCAGCCTACGTTGAGCATGCAGTTGCGGCAACTGGAGAATGAGCTGGACGTGCAACTCTTCCACCGCCAACAGCCGCTAAAGCCCACACCGGAAGGCTCCCGTTTGATCG
>JADZGG010000266.1 GCA_020854015.1 Flavobacteriales bacterium | reverse complement strand
GAGCCGGGATCGCGCTGAAGTCGTAGTCGGCGATCAGTCGCAATCGCAATGGTACGTTCAGCGCAGCAAAGGCCGGAACGAGGACCGACCCGGATGCGGTCGTTACGCTGTTCGCACTGAGCACTTCTTCATTCGCGGTGAAGGTGCCGCTGTTGTCCCACTCACACCAACCGCGAACGTTATGCGTTGTCACGGATCCGCACCCTACGGAAAGGCTCATCAGGGTTCCGACCTCCACCGTATCCCGAATGCAGGTTCGGTCAGCATAGCCCTCCACCGATGCATCCGCTGAGGTGGTGGTGGTACCGTTCACGGAGACGCTCGTGATCCCGAAACCTGCGATGCTGCTTTGTGTCTGGGGCGTGCAAGCCGCTACAGGAAGGGGGGCGTTCACACTTACGGTGATGGGACCCAAGGTCGTCGTGTCGCTACCGTACGCGTTGGTGGCGATGAGGGTGACCTGATAGTCGCCATCGGTCGAGTAGATGTGTACCGGATCCTGCACGGTGTCCGTGCTGCCGTCCCCAAAGTCCCAAGCCCAGCTCGTGGGTTGGTAGTTCGAGAGGTCGGTGAAGGCCACATTACCTGTGCAGGTGAACAGGCTGCTGGCTGAAAAGGCAGCCAATGGCGCGATCATGAGGGGGGTCCATCCGAACTGCATGTCCGGACGCTGCTGGTCCACTTGGATGTTGCCGCCGTTGAAGGTGCACACGTTCGAGTTCGGTGTCGCGCGATGGACCGTGCTGTTGTAACTCGTTCCGGTCTGATAGAACTTCGCGTTCGCTTCAGCGAAACCGTTGCTGAAACAGGTCTCCACGATCAGGTTGGAAACGCCGTCCCAGTAGAAGGTGGCATCGAGAATGTGGGTGTTCCAACCCTGTACGTCGATGTGTGTGGTCGGTCCGAAAACACTGCTAAGACCGGTCTCCCAGGCTGGGCTTAGGTCGGTCGTGGTGGTGGTGCCGATGCTGATGGAAAAGGATTGGAGCGTGATCCCTACGGCGTTCGCCACATTGAAGGCCACGCTGCTGATCGTCCCTTCGGACATTCCCGCCGACTGCAATTCGCTTGCAAGGATCAGCATTTGATGGCGTGCGCCCGGTTGAGCGTTCCCGTATGGTGCCGGGTAGGAGTTCGGACCGTTGCCGATGGTCCCGCTACCAAGGGTGATCAGGGTCTGGCCGGAGACGTTCGTCGAGCCTAGGGTAAGCGCCGAGGTTCCAACGATGCAAAGTGCTGATCGCCAATTCATTGGGTTTGGGATATGGGGCTCCAGGAGCTTGAAAAAGGAACGTGCAATGTAACCACACGATCCGCCCCGTTGGCGCGCCTGCGCTGTCATTGTTCGGATCCTTCCGTAACCATCTTTAGCAACGTTGCGTATATCGATGCTGAATCGGGTTCCATCGAAGCCATCAGCGCTTCCAGCGAAACCCGGAACGACCAAATGGGGGGGGATACCACACTGCTCGAAATGAGCCTGGCACGCCTGGAGGACATCCGGAGGCGCGGCTTGGAGGCACCCGCCTCGCAAGTGGTGTTCGCGCATGCGGGACCCATCGATCACGATGGCGTCCAAGGCCTTGTCGCCGTGGCGGAACAGTTCAGTTTGCACCATGAGGACGCCGTGTCACTTCGCAAACGCGTGGTCAGCGTTATCGTCGAAGGCCTTGAGAATGTGCACCACCACGGACTTCGTGAATGCACGCAAGGATCCTTTGCCATTCTGCTGCGCGTTGGCGATGGCTACCGATTCGCTTTCGGTAATGCTGTGCTTGTCGCTACAGCGGCATTGCTCACACACCGTGTCTCCGTATTGAACGAGATGGATGAGGCCGATCTGAAGGAGTACTACTTGAAACTCCTTTCGAATGACGCTCGCTCCGAAAGAGGTGGTGCAGGACTCGGGCTCATGACGATGGCGCGAAAAAGCTCGGGGCCCATGACGACCCAGAGCGTCGAGCTTGGCAATGGCCAGGCGTTCTTCAGCTTGGAACTGTACGTGGAACCGCGCTAGGTCGTTGTTCAGGTTTCGATGCCAGCGTAGCCGGCAAGGTGCGTGAAACGAGGCATCAACTGGCCGTCACGCGTTATGGAAGCACGATCGATCATGCCATTGATGTCGGCATGCACGAGATGTGGGATCACATGGTCCACCAGGTCGCGCCCGAACGCCTCCGATGCATCGCGTGGCAATTCACAGGGGAGGTTGTCCACGGCCATCACCGTGATGGAGCCAGGTGTTCCCACAGGGCACTCCGCGTTGGTGGTTGGCAGGTAGCCGTATAGCGGTTCAGTGATCGTGCTGGCGCGCAGGGTACTATCGATCGGACCGCCCACATCGCAGCTCATATCAGCAACAACACGCAAGGTCACGCCTGGCGAGCGAAGCATCTCCAAGGTCAGGATCTTCGGTCCGCGTGGGTCCCAGAAATGGCAGGCCATGAACATGTTGGCCTTCTGTGCATAGGGCAGCAGGTCGGGCACATGGCCGGAAGGATCCGCGTGGAATGCAGCCTTGTCGAAAGGCTTGCCGTCTTCACGATGGTAAAGGTCCGGTGAACCCAGCACGGTATAGACCGGACCGTCGAACACGGCGTTCAGAAAGGCTGAAGGCGAGACACGCGAAACCCCGGCCTTGTCGAGCACCTCCATGGCGCCGCGGCCCACGCGTCCACCGCCGGTCATCACGATCCGAAGGTCCTTGGGCAGGGGATAGGCATGCAGATGCTGTTCCATCTCGGCGCGGTCGTGGCATTGGTAGGCCGGTTTCAGGAAAGGTCCGCCTTCAGTGGCTTGCCAAGTCCGGAACGCATTGTAGGCGCCGACCACTCCCGCCCATTTTCCGAAGGCCAACACTCGGTCGCCTTTGGGGTCCGTGAGCAGTTCATGGTCGATCAAGCGGATGTGCTTCGCCAGCGCGGCCTGCATGAGCTTGCGGTTATGCGGCTGCTGTTTGATGGTGTGGCTGAAGAACTGATAGCTGCGTCCATCCAACAACATGTCCACCGGTACCTCCTTTACGCCGATCAACAGGTCGCGGTCGCTCAGGTCATCGGTCATACGCACTCCGGCGGCTTCGTACTCTGCATCAGTAATGGCGCGCACCGGGCTGCGCTGCACCACCACATCGGTGCCTGGGTAGCGCTGCATCACTTCCAGGCACTGGGCCGGTGTCAGGGCCACACGCTTGTCCGGTGGATTCTTGCCCTCGCGGAGGATGCCGATCTTGCTGTACATGGGATGTTGAAGGGCGGCAAAAGTAGAAGAGTTGGCAGAGCGCTCCGGTCGGCACGGTATTCGATGCTCCTCGGACGCGCTACCTTAGCGCTCTGTTCTTTGAGCAATGCACTATGGGGCCGACCTGGATTCGACAGCGGCTTCGTGATGCGTGTAAGCATGCCGGGCGATGGGGACAGGCCCGCCAAATCGATCCCTAAGCCCTAACAGGCGAAGTAGACTACGCCCTCGCTGCTTAATTGCCTTAGGCAATTCGGCTTTATCCACGTGAATAACAGTAGCGTGGACGAGTACCCCTCGGGGAGGCCCGTCGACCTCCTTCCCGAACCCGGGGTGTCATCATGGAAGACTGGCCTGCGCGGTGGTCCGGAGCGCAGGTAAGACACAGGACCTAAGTCCGTGCTAGGGTGCCATTCCCCAGGTGCGGATCGAAAACCAATGAACCGGCTACGCATGTAGAAAGCTCGTGTTGCGGTCGTTTGGACGAGGGTTCGATCCCCTCCGGCTCCACAAGTGAACATGGTGATGGCCGCTCCGCAAGGGGCGGCCATTTTCATTCCTAGAAACCCACACCCACACCACCCGTGATCCAAGGTTGGTTGCCGTACGGGCTCCTGGTATCCTGGATCACGTCCCAAAGGACCTGGAAGGTGATGAAGCTGTTGCCCCCGACAGGTTGAGCATATCCACCACCGAGCAGCAAGAACGGCACCCACTCGCGGCGACTTTGATCGCTGAACGGACTGTACAGTTCATAGTTCTGTTGGTTGTACTCCGCATGCAGGTAGAGCTGTGGGATCACCCTGTAGCGCGTGAAGAGCGAGCCGCCGTAGGTGGAGCTCTCATACTTGGGCGTGTAGCGGTTGTCGCTGAAGTAGTTGTAGTTGACGATGAGCCCCGCCGACCATTTGCCCTTCTGGTCGATCTTGTATCCCACCATGGGCGAGACCCCGAGGTTGCTCACAGTACCGAAGCTGAGGTTCACGCCTCCTCCGAAATAAAGGCGGTCCTTGAGTGGGCGCGGGTCCTTTTTCTCTTTCGGTGCAGGTGGTGGTGCAGGTTCCTGTGCATAGTCCTGTGCCTTTGTCGTTCCTGCGCTGAGCATGAGCGCCACTAGAAAGATCGGAAGCTTCCTCATGCCCACGAATATAGCTGACGTCCTTAATCGTGCTTTGCTTGTGCGCCATAGTGCCGGTTGAACGCCAGCGCCAGCTGTCCACCGCGCACGGCCATCCAGAGCAGAAAGGCGATCCACACCGCGAAAAGCTTCCAGCCCAAGTGGTCTCCCAGGATGATCGCCGGAACGAATACACCGAAGGTCGAAACGAGCAGTACGTTCCGAAGGATCTTGCCGTTGCCGAGGCCCTTGTAAATACCGTCGAAGGCAAAGGCCACCGCGTTGATGGGTTGGGTGAGGATCACCATCCAGAACACCGCGTTGAACAGCGCAAGCACTTCGGTGTCCGTGGTGAACAAGCCGCCGATCCATCGATAGCCCAAGGTGTATACAACGGCCAGCCCAGCGCCGATGTAGATGCTTACGCGCACCACCTGCCAACTCACGCGGTAGAGGTCATGCCAGTTGCGTTCGCCGTTCAGTCGGCCTGCCAATACGCTGCCCGCCGCCGCGTAACCGTCGATGAAGAAGGCACTGAAGAGCCAGATCTGCATGGCGATGCTGTGGGCGGCGATATAGGATTCGCCGTAACCGGTGGCGTAGCGGTTGCCGAGGTAGTAGCACACGTTCAGCGCCATGGTGCGTGCGAAGAGCTGGCCGCTGTTGCGCATCAGCGGAATGAACTCCGGATGCCGCCAGGATGATGGCCACAACTTGAAGGGTGTTCGCGTTCGCACCACATGAACACAAGCGATCAGCATGGTGATCTGCGCGATGAGGCTGGCTACTGCAGAGCCCTCGATGCCCATGGCCGGGAACGGACCATAGCCGAAAATGAGCAGCGGGTTCAACACAAGGTTGACACCTGCACCGGCGAGACTGATCCACATGCTCCACTTCAGGTTCTGTAAACCGCGGAAGGCACCCGTGAGGGCGTAGATCGCCAGTGAGATCGGGAATCCAAAACAACGGATGCGGAAGTAGTCGCAGGTCAGTTCCAACTGACGACCACTGGCATTGTAGGCTTCGAAGATGTGCTCTGCGAAGGGATAGGTGATGCCGAGGAAGAGCAGTCCCAGCCCGAAGTTGGTCCACATGGCGAGCGGTACCAATCCGGCTATTGCTTCCAAACGTTGCTGGCCGTAGTAGCGTGCCACCACGGCGAGCACCGCGCTACGTGTTTGTGCCAGCACCCACAGTACCAGTAGAAAGAAACTGCTACCGATTCCGACCGCCCCGAGCATTGTCGGATCATCGAGCTGGCCTACAAAGGCCGTATCCACCAAACTGATCACCGGTTCCGCGATGCCACTGATGATCGCTGGTACCGCCAGTCGGTCCAGGTCCTTGCGGGTGATCGGATGCGGCGAAGGCTTCGACACGGGCCGCAAAGATGGCCCGACTAACGGATGGTTCGGTACGCTGCCCACCCACGGTCCTCCGGTCGCCAACCATAGGCCTTCAGCACGGCGTCAGCCCAAAGTGGATCGGCCGCAGCCACACGCGCAACGGTCACGTGACTGCAGAATGAGCCTGCGCTCACCACTACGTCCGTGCTGCCAGCGCAAAGGCCTTGGAGCCGTTCCATAGGCTGCACCGGGCCACCGTAGAAGGTCGGTATGGCGATCTTCCAGACCAGGTCGTCGTCAGCGTCATAGTTAACGCTCCCTGTCTCCGAGCCCAGCTGTTCCGCCAGCCGTACGCTACCAGAGCCTGCCCCTGTGGTACCGGCGATCGCAAGCCCGATCAGGTTGGTCAGCAACAGGCACCAAGCACTTGCGACCAACGCGTGTTGTACAGGTCTGCTTGACCGACCGAAGAAGGCGGTGTTCCGGAGTTCCTCCCAGGCCAGCACCAATACGGCAGGGGCCAGATCGGATAACGGAAAGAGGAAGCGCAGTTCCTTGTGGGGCACGAGGCTGACCATGGCGAGGTAAGGCCATATGCACCAGATGATGAGCGAACGTGGCTTGCGAAAGGTCAACCAGATCAGACCGCTCAGGAGGACCGTGCCGATCGGCCAGATGCCGTACTTCATGATCCACGGGAAGTAGTAGAACCAGGGATAGGGTTCCACTGCGACCGGCAAGGGCTGTATGCGGGCAATGCTCAGCGCGTTCTTATGCAGGTAGTTCCACAGTGTGGGTGTGAACTCGCCGTAGAACCAACTGTCCGCGAGAAGGCCGATGACCAATGCCAACAGCCCGCCAAGGAGCAAGCGCAACACGATCGTGTAACGCTGTCGATCCACGACCAAGGACCACGTAACGGCTCCGACACAAGCCACCAGCATGGCGGGTTTGATCAATACGCACAGACCGAATGAGAGACCGACAACCAGCCAGGTGCGGTTCCGCTGGGAAGCGCTGAGCAGGCCGGCCAGGCCAAGGAGCAGGAACAACCCGGACCAGGTCTCAGGCGAAAAGCGGACATGCTGATAGGGAAGGAACCAAAGGAGATACGACAACGCTACGTAGGGCACCCGCAAAGGCGCCGAAAGCCGCGGCCGCAGCACGTTCACGAACCTGCGCATGACCAGCAGTGCGAAGACCGCGGTGAGCGACCGAAGGAGGAATGCGATCAGGAACGCGTCCGCAGAGACCAATGACCGGCCGGTCCGGATCACACCGTACGCGACCACCGGGAGCAGCGCGGTACGCATGCGTTCTTGGTATTCCCAGGGCAACGAAGCGTAGGGCAGCTCGCCAAGCTTCGCCTGTGCGAAGGCGATCACCTGGTAGTGTTCATCGGCCGCGTAGTAGCCACTGCTGAACCACGCGGTGATCCCATGCACCAGGATGGCGAACAGGATGATCGGACGTTCCGAACGGTGGCCGAGGTTCAGCACGACCGCAAGATGGTGATCCTGTCGGCGCTTATCGCGCCAGTGTCACATGGCCCAGGTACTCCTTTCGGAATCCCTTGTAGGCATCGGCCACCTCCAACTTCCAGGCATACACACCCTGCATCGCCGGTTCGCCGCCATTGCCGCCATGGGTGCCGTCCCAAGGCTTGTCGCGGTCGGTGGTCAGGTACACGGGCTTGCCCCATCGATCGAACACGGTCAGTTGGAAGTCCGCCTTGTCAATGCCCTGGCCTTGCGCTCCGAAAAGATCGTTCACCCCGTCACCATCAGGCGTGAAGGCGTTCGGGACGTACACGAAGAAGATGCCCTGGATCAGCACGAACTTCACCACGCTGTCCGGGCAGCCGTACTCGTTGGTGACCCGCAGCCATACCGGATAGGTACGCTCGTCATCTTCAGGGAACAGCACGATGGGGTTGGGCTCAAAGGCCGAATCCGGGTCACATCCTGCTCCGAAGCTCCAGGTCCACGTCACATCGAACTGCGAGGCGTTCAGGAAAGCGACCTCCGGATCCAACACGTTCGCGTCGGTCGGTGTCCAAGTGAAGTCGGCCACGGGGTAGGGCCGTGCGCACACGTATTGGGGAAAGGTGGTGTCGCCCACGCAGCCTTCAGGCGAGGTCACCGTGAGCGAAACATCGTAGCAGCCCACGGATGTGAATGAATGGAAGACGCCCGCGCATCCAGCAGCCGTGCTACCATCGCCGAAATCCCAGATGCAGCTGGTGCCCACATCGCCCGGGTCCGTAGTGTTGGTGAAACTGATGCCCGCGGGGAAACAGTCTTCGAACCGATCGGCTACGAAGTCCGGCGCTGGCGCCGCATACCACTGCACATGCACGGAATCCGCTACTGCGGGTGTGCCGCAGCCATCCGTCAGCGTCACCCTGTACCACGTGGTGAAGGTGGTCGGTGTTACGGAGATCGAAGTGCCCGTGCCGATCGGACCTGCGCCCAGCTCTTCCCATGAAAGGGTGTACGGACCGCCGTTCCCACCGGAAGGCAGGGCATTGAGCGCGGCCGTGCTATTGATGCAAATACTGTCCGGTCCCGATGCTTGCACATCCAACGGCGGATGCACCGTGACGATCGAAAGGTCGGCTGGCGACGTACAGCCCAGCGCGTCGGTGGCCGTTACTTGATAATTGGTGGTGACCAGTGGTGTCACCGTGTGCGGGCCACTGCCCATAAGGCCTTGGTTCCACGTGAAGAAGGTCCCGCCATTGCCTCCCGTTGCTTGGGCGCTCAACACAGCCGAGGTCGTATAGCAGATCGTCGTGTCGTTGGTGGTAACGACCAACGGATCCGGCTGTCCGATGCTGAAGCTGGTATCGTGCTGGCAGCCCAGTGGTTCCGTGAGCACAAGATCGTAGGTGCCGAAGGGAAGGCCGGTCAATGTGTCCGCGCCTTGTGTGGTCAGGCTGCTCACGGCGGTGCCGTTCTGGAGGATCTCGAAGGTCCAAGGGGGACCCGCGGTTCCCCAAGGGGACACGTATACCCAACCATCACTATCGCCATGACAGGTGGCATCATGCGTGGTGATGGTGTTGAAACCGAAAGGTGGCACCACGCTGACCGTTACGGTATCGCTGTTCACGCAGGTGGTCTGCAGGTCGCTTTGTACCACGTATGTCGTGGTGATGCTCGGGGTGGCCACAGGCGCGTTGCACGGGTTGCAGCTGAAGTTCACTCCAAGCTGGATCGGTTCGCCGATCAGCACGCTCCAATTGAACACGTTCCCTCCGGAGGCAGGGAGCGCGAGCGGAGTGGGCGAGCAGAACAAGGTGTCCGCTCGGGTCAAGGT
>JADZGG010000265.1 GCA_020854015.1 Flavobacteriales bacterium | reverse complement strand
TCGTTACGCCATCGACTTCATCGAAGGTGTGCGGTGGATCAAGCAGAACCTGCCCGGTGCCTTGGTGAGCGGTGGCGTCAGCAATGTCAGCTTCAGCTTCCGCGGCAACGAGCCCGTACGTGAGGCCATCCACACTGCCTTCCTCTACCACGCCATCCAGGCGGGCATGGACATGGGCATTGTGAACGCCGGCCAGATCGGTGTGTACGACGACATTCCGAAGGACCTGTTGGAGCACGTGGAGGATGTGCTACTGGCGCGTCGCCCGGATGCCACCGAGCGGATGGTCACCTTCGCGGAACAGTTCAAGGGAGCACCTTCAGCGGAAGTGATCGCGCAACAGGCCGCATGGCGTGAAGGGACCGTGGAAGAGCGCTTGAAGCACGCGTTGGTGCACGGCATCACCGAGTTCATTGAAGCGGATACCGAGGAGGCCCGTGTGAAGTACGAGGAGCCCGTGCTGGTGATCGAAGGCCCGCTCATGGCCGGCATGACCGTGGTCGGTGACCTCTTCGGTGCAGGTAAGATGTTCCTTCCCCAAGTGGTGAAGAGCGCTCGTGTGATGAAGCGCTCCGTCGCTTACCTGGAGCCTTTCCTGGAAGCGAAGAAGGCCACGCAGATCCTGGGCACACAGCGCGAAGGCGCCAAGAAGGTGCTGCTCGCCACGGTGAAGGGTGATGTGCACGACATCGGTAAGAACATCGTGGGTGTGATCCTGGCCTGCAACGGCTGGCAGGTGATCGATCTCGGGGTGATGGTTCAGAGCGCCACGATCCTGAAGGCGGCCCGCGAGATGAAGGTGGACATCATTGGTCTTAGTGGTCTGATCACGCCCTCGCTCGATGAGATGGTGCACGTGGCCAAGGAGATGGAGCGCGAAGGCTTTGAAACCCCTTTGTTGATCGGGGGCGCAACCACCAGTCGCGTGCATACCGCCGTGCGCATCGCTCCGCACTACAGCAAGCCAGTGGTCCACGTGATCGACGCCAGCCGCAGTGTTCCGGTGGTCAACAACCTGCTGAGCGACAACGAGCGCGAGAAGTTCGAAGCCTCGATCAAGGACGAGTATGCCAAGGTCCGTGCGCAGTACGAAGGTCATCAGCGCGAGAAGGAGTACGTGTCCCTCTCGGAAGCACGTCAGAAGAAGTTCTTGATCGACTGGAAGGATGAGCCACCTGTAGAGCCCAAGAGCACCGGCACGTTCACCTACCGGAACTACCCGCTGGAGAAATTGGTGCCCTACATCGATTGGACCCCTTTCTTCATGGCGTGGGAGCTCGCCGGCAAGTATCCGGCGATACTCACGGACAAGGTGGTCGGTGTCGAAGCCACGCGTTTGCATAACGATGCACTGAAGATGCTGGACCGTATCGTCAAGGAGCAATGGCTGCAGGCCCATGGTGTGGCCGCCATCTGGCCGGCGAATGCGGTGGACGACGATGACATCGAACTCTACGCGGATGCCTCGCGCAACAAGGTGATCGGTCGTTTCCAGACCATGCGCCAACAATCGAAGAAGGCTCCCGGAATACCCTACAACGCGCTGGCCGACTTCATCGCGCCGAAGGGAACTCCGGACTTCCTGGGAGGCTTCGCTGTCACAACCGGCCATGGCGTGGACGAACGCGTGAAACGCTTCGAGGAAAAGCATGACGACTACAGCGCGATCCTGTTGAAGGCGCTCGCGGACCGCTTGGCCGAGGCCTTCGCCGAGAAGTTGCACGAAGTGGTGCGCAAGGAGCTGTGGGGCTATGCAACGAACGAGGCCTTGAGCAATGACGAGCTGATCAAGGAGGTGTACGACGGCATCCGACCTGCACCGGGCTACCCGGCCTGCCCGGACCACACCGAGAAGCCCGAGCTGTTCAGGTTGTTGGAAGCTGTTAAGCACACGGGTATCGAGCTCACCGAAGGCTTGGCGATGTACCCAACGGCGGCCGTGAGCGGGCTGTATTTCGCGCACCCCCGCTCCAAGTACTTCGGCCTGGGCCGCGTTTCAAAGGATCAGATCGATGACCTGGCGCGGCGCAAAGGCGAGGAGCCCACTTGGATGGAGCGCTGGCTGGGCAGCAACCTTGCCTACGATCCTGCGTAGAACGGGGCTACCATGCGTTTGGAACTCTCCTTTCCATCCGTCCTAACCTGTTCCCTGGCCCTGTTGATGGCACAGGGCCTGCACGCCCAGCGGTCGTTGACCCAGGCGAACGGGGATTGCACGGGTGCCATCTTCATTCCGGACTCCGTGTACACCTGCAACGATGCTGTACGTGGTTTCGGGAACATCCTGGAGATCAAGGAGAATCCTACGGAGGACAAGCAATGGTTCGAACGAGAGCACCACACCACGTGGTACAAGTTCCGTTCCCCGGTGAAGACGACCATCTCCTTCGACATCATCCCGCAGAACATCGAGGACGACATCGATTTTCTCGTCTTCGAAGGGGCCATTCCGGGCATCTGCGACAAGATCCAGGATAAGCAGGTGGCACCGATCCGTACCAATATCAGTCGGAACGACAAGGCGAACGCCAGCATGTGCGGTCTGCGGAAGGATGCTCCGGATGACTATGTTCGGAGCGGTGTAGGTTCCTCCTACAGTCGCGCCATCGAGGTGGAGGAAGGCCAGTTGCTCTACCTGGTGATCGATTACCAGGACCGTCCACTGGCAGGCTATACCATCCGTTTCCACTACGACCCCCCACCGCCACCGCCCCAGGCTGAGAAAGAGGAAGGGCTGAAGCAGGAACTGGTCATCAATGTGGTCGATACGAAGACGGGCAAGCCGGTGGATGCCGCGCTAACCATCCAAGGCATGGTGTTCGACAAGGTGATCGAGGCCAAGGGGAAGAGCACCTACACCTACCGGATGGACACGTATCGCAACCTGAAGATCGGCTGTGTGCGTGAGGGCTACATGTTCCAGACCGTCAAGGTGAAGGGCAGCACCGAGCCCACGGTCACCGTTGAACTCAAGCTATTGCCTATTGTTCCAGGTGAACACGTGGTCCTTGACGACATCAATTTCGTCGGCAACGATGTGAAGGTGTTACGTACTTCCGAATCCGCCATGCTCATCCTCACTCGGTTCATGCAGGCGAACCCGAAAGTGAAGGTGGAGATCCAAGGGCATGTGAACGGTCCCACGTTCAAGAACACCAAGGAGTTCATTGAGCTCAGCACCGCACGGGCACGCACCGTTTACGAGTTCCTCATGGTGAACGACGTGGAACCTGAGCGCATATCCTATGTCGGCCTGGGCAATTCGCAGATGCTCTTCCCCGAGCCGAAGAACAAGGATCAAAGCGAGGCGAACCGCCGCGTTGAGGTGAAGGTGCTCAGTAACTGAGCCGTTGGCCCCCGGCATTCACCGTTCATCCATGGCTGCTTTGCCTACCTGAGCGTCCGGGTACATTTGTTCGACCGGTCAACCGTAGGGCCGAACGAACATGCGAGCATTTCTCACTTCAGTCGCTCTTGGCATCGGTGCCCTGCTCAACGCGCAGCAGGCTTGGACCCTGGATGAATGCGTGAAACGTGCGGAAGCACGGAACCTGAGCATTCAGCGGGCCATGTATGATCGCGACTTTGCGGTCCAGGGACAAGAGGCGGCGAAATGGAGCCTGCTCCCCAACCTGAACGCGGCGGCCACGCACGGTTACAACTGGGGCCAGACCATCGACCGTTACACCAACACCTTCGCCACCGACCGTGTGCGTACCAACAATTTTTTCCTGAGCAGCAATTGGACCCTTTTCGGAGGGCTCAGCCAGCAGAACCAGTTCAAGAAGGCCAAGTTGGACAACCTCTCGGCGGAGGAATCACTGGCCGCCGCAAGGGTGGACGTGCAGTCCGGCGTGGTCGCACGCTTCATGGAGATGTTGAGCGCCGATGCCCGGATCAAGGCAGCGAACATCACTGCCGAGCGTACCCGGGAGCAGATCACGCTCACCGAGGCGATGGTGGAAGCGGGCCGCACGGCCCGTGTCGAACTGCTGGATCTGCGCTCGCAATTGGCGCGGGAGGAGTATGACATCGTTACGGCTGAGAACCAGTACCAGCAAGCGCGCCTGCGCATGGCACAGCTCCTGCAGCTCACGCCTCAGGAGGCGTCCGTTTTCAGCATATCTGCTCCGCAGCTGGATGCATTCGAGCCACAGGAACCTGTGGTCAGCGTAGAGCAGGTGATGCAGCGTGTGCTGGAAACGCACCCGGCTTACAAGCGTACGAAACTGGATATGGAGAGCGCGGAGCGTTCGATCGACATCGCCCGGGCCGGTGGCATCCCTTCCCTTCAGTTCAGCGCGAACGTGGCCTCGGGTTATTCCGGTCGCG
The DNA here is from genome assembly GCA_020854015.1 of Flavobacteriales bacterium. Lineage (GTDB taxonomy): Bacteria > Bacteroidota > Bacteroidia > Flavobacteriales_F > PHOS-HE28 > PHOS-HE28. The sequence continues at coordinate 3,250 of JADZGG010000265.1, read as the reverse complement.
ACGAGGTGATCGTGGGTTCACCCATTGTCGGACAACCTCAATTGGCTGGATTCACCGAATCGGGCGAGAACGTGTATACGCCGAACATCTCCTACAATACCGAGACCAAGTCGTTCGGGACCCAGTTGACGGACAACGTGAACTACTCCACTTCTTGGACCCTTAGTGTGCCCATCCTGAACGGACGCAGCGCTCACACCGGTGCGCAACAAGCGCGCATTCGTTACGAGCAAGCCCGACTTCAGCAGACGGATCAAGAGCAACAGTTGCAGTTGACCGTGCAGCAGGCCATCGCGGATCAGCGGGCCGCCTTCAAGCAGTTCCGTGCGGCGTCCAACGCTTACGAGGCAACGGGCGAATCGCTGCGCTATGCCACGGAGCGCTTTCAACAAGGTTCGGTCACGGCGCTGGAACTGAGCACAGCGAAAGCGAACCTGAACAAGGCCAATGCGGACATGATCACTGCCCGTTACAGCTATCTGCTCGCCGAGAAATCCTTGGAGATCCTGCAGGGCCTTCCGTTGACGCTCTGACCCGTGGCGATAATCCTCTCGCTCGATACGGCCACCAAACGGTGCTCCGTTGTGCTTGCCGATGGTGCGCGCGTATTGGCGTTCAGGGAGGAAGAGAGTGAGCGGCACACCCATGCTGAACGGTTGAACGTCTTCATTGAGGAAGTGCTGCGCGAAGCGGGGCTCAGCATGGCGGCCTTGGATGCGGTGGCCGTCGGGATCGGCCCTGGTTCATACACCGGTCTGCGTATCGGCCTCAGCGCGGCGAAAGGCCTGTGCTTCGCTCTTCGGATACCGCTGGTCGGCATGAGCACCCTTGAGGTGTTGCTGAACGAGCTTCTCGCGAAGGACCTGGTGATGCCTACCGATGCGGCGCTCATGCCCATGGTGGATGCACGGCGCATGGAGGTGTTCACCTTCTCCGCGGAACGGAGTGGCGCATCGCCTCGATCGGCGCGACCTTTGGTGATGGATGAGGCCTGGCTGATGAGCCTACCCACGGACCGTTTCACCGTTGTCTTCGGTGATGGCGCCGATAAGGCTTCTGCGCTTTGGACCGGCCGAACGCATGTGATGCATGTTCCAGGTATTCGTCCCTCTAATGCTGGTCTTGCCACTACGGCCGATGCGCACCACCGCAAAGGAGCATTCAGCGATCTCGCATACCTAGTGCCCGACTATGGCAAGCCAGCGAACGTCACGCAGCCACGCAAGCGGTTCGGCTAGAGCCCCGCGAGGATCGTGAGCAAGGCGACCATAGGGATGGTTCCGCGTACGTGCAAGATGGCCTCGCTTCGTTGGCAGAAGGTGCCTTCGCCTAAGTAGATGTCGCCTCCGTCGAGCACGAAAGCCCCTTCCTGCTTGTTGCCGAACGGACCGTCCGCTCGGAACACCTTGTTCTCTTCGAGGAGCAACGCGCAGGAACCCTTGGTGCCGAACACGCCTGAACTGCGGAACAGCTTGTCACCTTCCATGAAGTACGCGGCCGGCCCACGTCTGCCGAAAGCATCACCGCTGTGGTAGACCTTGTCGCCTTCGATCACGAAAAGGCAAGGCCCCTTGTAGCCGTAGGGACCGCAGGCCTGATGGATACGGGCGCCGCCATCCATCGGGTCTCCCTCTACGATGTAGGCGGCATCGCCGGGGGTGGCGAAAGGGCCGTAGGCCCACTGTACCACGGTCATCTGTGCATGCAGGAGATGGCCGCATGCCAGAACGAAGAGAAGAAGAGAGGTTCTCATTGGCGTTCGGTGGTGTATCTCACCACATGGATCAATCCCGTGTCCTCGTCCTTGGTGATGCAAGCCTTCAGGAGCATGCTCTCTTCCTCGTAGAGGTACTCGTCGTGGTCCTTGAGGCGATCTTCGTGCCACAGGTCATGCGAAAGAACATTACCTGCGGCATCGTACCGCCAAGTGTGCTTCAACTGTCCGGGTTTTTGCAGATCGGCCTGTTCGGTACGTTCCGCAAGTCGCCCTTTCTCGTCGTACCGAAAGGAGATGCGGCCCCTTCTTCCCGTAATGATGTATCGATCATCAATGGCGCGCAGGTAGCCCCAGCGGTCGCGTTGGAAGACCTGCTCACGATAGGCAAGACCGAGCTCGTTCAGGTAGGTACAGGTCCAGGCCGTGTCGTTGATGGTGGTGTACCGATGCTCTTCATCGCTGATCACGGTGCGGACACCTGGCACCAGGTGGTATCGATCGGATCCTGTGTTCTCGATGCGCACGTAGGTCATGCGCGTGGTACGACCAAGGGTGTCACAGGTGATCTCGTAGGCGAAATGCCCGGTGAGGTCGTTGCGCAGCCGCTGGATCAATCGACCCTTGGCATCGTAGAAATAGCCGACGGATGCGGTGTCGCGTCCTGAACCCGGGTGGCCGAAGCTCGTGTTGCTGTAAATGATGCGGCCTTGCTCATCAAAACGGTACAAGTGCTTTTCGTTGCGTTCGCGCATAGGTTGCCCTTCGCGCTTCACCATCTGTGTGCCACTGATGGAACGCACGCCGTTCCGTGCCACGAAGGCTGGGTTGAACACGAGCTCATCGTGCACTTCGGCGCCGACCGGAACAAGCAGTTGTTGCGCAGCCAGCAAGGCAGGAACGAGCATGGCGGTCAGGAGTGCGGTCGCCTTCATCGCAACTGGGTCAAGGCTTCAGGTACCGTGCGCACCGGCAGTTGGCAGGACTTCTCGACGCAGACGAAGATGGTGGTGCCGCCCACGCTTTTGCCTTGCAGCAGCGGCAGTGCGCTTGTATCCGTGGTGCCGAGGAACATTCGGTTGGGGATGTAGGTACCTGCGAATTCCGCCCGGCGGGTCAAGGCCTCCGGGCCAGTGATGGCGATCTCGTAAAGTGGATGCACGTGCATGAGCATGAGCTGGGCCCAATTGCTGTAGCCGGAAGGGTAAGTGTGCATCTGTGGCTTCACGTTGTTCAGCATGCCCGTGCTAAGGGCGATGTAGCGCTGTTCATCGAACAGGTGACCGAGCAGGAAAAGGGCCTTGGCCATACTGCTGTTGGAGGCCGGGATCACATTGTCCGTGACCTCGCTCTTGCGCGCGATCAAGGGCGGGTCCTGGTCACTGGTGAAATGGAATACGGCTTCGCCCTCGTTATGGAAGTGGGCGATGGCATGATCCGCCAAGGCTTTCGCTTCAGTGATCCAACGCTCCTCGAAGGTGACACCGTACAGCGCCAGCAAGGCTTCCATGGTGAAGCTGTAGTCCTCCAGGTAAC
>JADZGG010000264.1 GCA_020854015.1 Flavobacteriales bacterium | reverse complement strand
TGCTGCACTTCTATCCGAGCGGCAACGTGGTCACCATCACCGGCTATGCATCCAGCGGCGATTCGCTGCGCTCCCTGTTCCGTGCGGACCTGCCGGTGAACATTGAGAAAGGCATCCACAACGTACCTGTGACGCTTCGGAACGACAGCGTGCTGTTCCGCACCACAGTGATGCAAGGATTCATTCACTACGATGGTCGCATCCATGGAGGCGACTCATTGGTGGTCTTGAAGAGCAGCCAGGCGAACGGTCGCAAAGCCACGATCACTTACTTCTTCAGCAAGGATCAGCCATCAGGCCAGTAAGGCTGCCAGCTCGTCGAAGTGCGCGAAGCGGATGGTCGCATCCGGGTCGGCCTTCTCGGGTGTGGCGTAGTGCGCCTGGTCCATGCCCACACCACGGGCACCCAGGATGTCGGTGGTCCGCATATCTCCGATCATCAGGCTCTCGTTCACCGTGGCACCGGCCTTCTTCATGGCCACCTCGAAGATTCGGGCATCCGGCTTGCGCGCGCCGGCCTTCTCGCTCGTGAGCATCACGTCGATGTAAGGTTCCAATCCGCTGCAACGCACCTTCACCTGTTGCACCTCATCGAAGCCGTTGGTGATGATGTGGATGCGGTGATCCTTGCGGACGACGTCCAACATTTCCCGCGCTCCCGGTGACAGGGCCGTTCGCTGGGGGCAGCGCTCGATGTAGGCGTGTCCGAGCAGCGTGGAAAGCCGATCGTTCCGTACGCCGAACCGCACCAGCGTATTCCTGAAACGAAGCACCCGCAACACCGCCTTCTCGATCTGACCAGCCTCATATCGCTGCCAAAGCCCGGCGTTCACTTCCTCGTACACCTCGATGAACTCCGCCACGTTCTCCACGCCGCTCCCGGCCAGGTCCAGCTCCGCATACAGCTCGGCGAGCGTGGCGCGCGAGTTGGCCTCAAAGTCCCACAGCGTGTGGTCAAGGTCAAAGAACAAGTGACGGTAGCGCTTCACGGAACGAAGCCGACAAGCTGGTGAGCGGCTCCGGTAAGGACGGCGGAAACACAGAGCGCCTGGAAGACGACCGAGAGCAGCAAGGCAGGTATGGTGCGCCGGTCATGATGGAAGAATCGCGCCGCCAGGATGCTGCCCACCGGTATCGTGAGCACCAGCGGTGTCAGGGCGGCCACACCAACGAAGCCACTGACGTGCTTGAGGCGAATGATCCAGCGATTGCGTTTGGTGAACACGCGTACCGCTGATGCGGCGCCTGAAGCGATGGCCTGTGCACGTTTGCGCATGGACCTGAGCCGGGCCCGCTCGGTGAGCCAGGCGCTCAGGTTGTAGAACAACAAGACACCGATGCACCCACCAATGCTCGTGAACAGGAAATTCTGAAGAAAACTGAATCCGAAACCCGCACCGAAACCAGCGGCGACCAGCATCTTCAGCGCGCCCACCGCGATCACGGTCAGTATTTCGGCCAGTTCGTGCATGTGGTTCAGAGCTTCACTCCGTAAGCCAGATCTCCTGCATCCCCCAGTCCGGGCACGATGTAGGCTTGGGCCGTCATTTCCTCATCCACCGCGCCGAGCCAGATCCGCGTGTTGGGCGGCATGTGGCTCTTCACGTACTCCAGCCCCTCGCTGCTGGCTATCACTGATACGATGTGCACGGCCTTGGGTTTCCCCAAACGCAGCAGCGCCTTGTAGACCAATACCATGCTGCGTCCCGTGGCGAGCATGGGATCGCACAGCACCAGCACCCTGTCCTCCAAGGACGGACTGCTCATGTACTCCACCTCAATATCAAAGCCATCCTCGCCCTTCCGGTGCTTGCGGTAAGCACTGACGAAAGCACTGTCCGCACGGTCGAAATAGTTCAACATGCCTTGGTGCAGGGGCAGGCCGGCGCGGAGGATGGTGGCAAGCACGGGTTGGTCAACGGGCAGATGGGTGTGCGCCGCGCCCAGCGGAGAGGTCACCTCCCTTTCCTGGTACTCCATCGTCTTGCTCAGTTCGTACGCGAGCACTTCGCCAATGCGTTCAAGGTTCCGCCTGAACCGCATCGGGTCCTTCTGGATCGACGCATCCCGGAGCTCCGCCAGGAACTGGGTCACCACACTGCGTTCGTTCGCCAACTGCACGACCATGGGTCAAGGCTTCAGGTTTCGTACCAAGGGTGGCAATCGGTTGATCACCGACCGTAAATATACCGCTCGCTGTGCACCGAAGCCCCGATAGAAGCGGGCCAGATCCTCGTCGTTGGAGCCTGCGAAGTCCAGGATCAGCGGCGCGCCCGAATGCGCTTCGATCACCCTGTCGATGAGCAATGGCATGGCGCGTAAGGCGCGCCCTTGTTCGTTCGCCAGGCCCTTCAGGAAGATCAGCCGCCCACCGGCCTTCACGAAATAGGCACAGGACACGAGCTCGCTCCCCGCGCGTATCGAAACAGCGAAACCTTCACCACGCACTTGTGCTCCTCGTAACAGCCGTTCCATGCATTCAATGCGTCGCGCATCCACGCCCCAACGCTTGAACTGCTCCGAACCGATCAAGAATGCCAACACCTCTTCCACTTCCGCGTTCGGCTCATAGGTCAACCCGGTGCCTGCGGCTTTCTTCAGGTTGCGGCGCATGTTCTCGCTGTAACCTTTGCGCAATGCATCCATGCCAGCATTCAGATCAAGCTCGAAGTTCTGCTGCTCACTGATGCGGACGGCATGATCGGATGAGCCCATCTCTCCAGCGTTCAGATAGATGTCCGCGTATCGGAATCGCTTGGGAACTGCGGCGAGGAACGCTTGCGGATCACCGCCGAACACCCCGATACGTTGCAATAGGAAAGGTTGGTGCAGGTAGGCGATGCCGAAACGCTTTCGCCAGGGAAGGGCCATCTGCGCACCAGTGGCCTCATCCACCAACGCCTCCCAGCCGGGAGCAGCCGCATCAAGGACCCAGCTGCGACCGTACCACCAGGGAACTGCACAACGCGACAGCCGCGCATCCCAGGCTTGCTTGTCGATCTCGTGGTGGAGCAAGTGCCGGATCATGCCTTGGCGTGTTGGACCACCTGATCGAAGACCGCGGGCCAGGGCGCGAACTCGCGGTGACCACTGAGGTAGCGGTCGTGCCATACGCTGATGAAGGTGCCTTTTACCGTGCGTACCGCATCGCTCATCGCGTTCATCGAACGCACCACTTCATCAGGACCTTGGCCCATTCTCTCGATCAATGCACTGTCCATGGCCGCGAAGGGATGGAGCATGAGCGTGGTCTCCTCCTCCTTCTCCAGATCGTACCAGGGGAACGGGGTGCACGTGGAAGCCCGGAAGCCCAGGCGATCACTGAAGCCCAGTGTATGATCCTCGCTGTACCCGGACCTGCTCAGGAAACGCAGGGTCTCCGGGATCCTCCAGCGCAGGAAGTGTTGCCTTGAAAGGTGCACATCCTGCCCGATGGCCCGTTGCAGCAAAGCGCGCTCCTCCGTGTGCAACGAATGGTCTTTGAACGAGCCATAGGAAGGGTGGATCCCGACCTCACAATTTCGCGCGGCACGCTTGATCAGCGCCTGCGTTGCGGGGTGACCGGGATCAGCAGCATGGTCGTATGCACCTTCGCCGCGCATAAGAAAGAAGAGGATCGCTCGCTGAAGATCGTCGCGTCGCGCCTCGACCAGTTCCACGACTTTCTGGAAAGGGTCGGGGCGGCCACCCGAGCGCACCTGCCAGCGTTCGATGACCGCAGAAGCCGATCCGTTCAGCAGGTCCTTCACGGATGCCCCAAGCGCCCGATGAAATGGTCTGCTTGCATAGCGCAACACGTTGTCCATGTCCACGGTGACCACGCTGCTGTACTGCTGCCTGCACTGAATTTCGTTGGGCCAAAGTCGTTCAAGTCCGCGCCCCAACCGCAACACCATGGCGTCCACCCATGGGTGGTCGGCGATGTTGTTCCGCACTGTGAACATTGCGGAAGATGGTACGCGATCATGTGCATCACGTTCGGTGCGGCGCAT
>JADZGG010000263.1 GCA_020854015.1 Flavobacteriales bacterium | reverse complement strand
GTGCACAACGCGCTTAAGAGCGTGAACGACCGCCTTGAGTTGAAAGGCATCAAGAGCGAGATCGGCCTGGCCAATGAACTGCCTGCCGTGATGGTGGACTGTGAACTCATTAATTTGGCGATCACGAACATCGCCGTGAACGCCGTCGAAGCGATGGAGCCTGGAAAGGGGCAACTGCGGTTGGGTGCGTATCGCCTCGGTGACGAGGTACTATTGGAGATCGCGGACAATGGCAAGGGCATTCCGCCGGAGAACTTGAACCGCCTGTTCGAGCCCTTCTATTCCGGTCGCACTGGCGGTCTTGGCCTTGGGCTCACGACGACACGTAGTATCCTGAACAGCCACAGGATCAAGTTGGAGGTCCAGAGCATGGTAGGTCATGGAACGACCTTTACGCTGCGCTTCCCTTCGGAAGTGTTGGTCAGGTAGCTGAATCCTCCGTTGTCTTTGTACCCGAGGCATCCTTGGATCGGGGTGGAAATTCCCCGGTCCGCTTGCTTGCTTCGATCTGTTGGCCAGCTCGGCTGGGTCTCGCGGAAGCCGCTGCTGTAGGAGTTCCAGCCGTTTCACCAAGGTCTTTGTCCGTAAAGGAGATCATGGAACACGATCGGTCGTGGGTGACGTGAACCAATTCCTCATATCATGAAGATGATCGCATTTCCAAGAACCCGGTCGCTGATGCGGCCCATGGTCCTGGCCTTGACCGCTTCCTGTGTGCTCATCGCTTGCGAGAACGGTCCTTCACCAGGAGAGCTCGCAGCACGCGCGGAGACCGAACGCCTGAAGAACGAATTGCAAGGCCGCGATTCCCTGATCGGAGAAATGGCCCTGTCCTTCGATGACATCGAGAAGAACATCATGCTGATGGACCAGCGTGAGAAGGTACTGAGCGAGACCGCGGAAGGAGAGCTCAACATGGACAAGCGTAAGAAGATGGTGCGTGACCTTCAATTGATGAACGGACTGATGCTCGAGAGCCGAGAGCGTATCGCGGACCTTACAAAGCGCCTGGACAAGAGCAAGGTGGAGACCGGTGGTTTGCGCAAGAAGCTGAAAGCGCTGGACCTAATGCTCGCTTCACGTGACTCATCCATCGCTAGCATGAAGGATGAGCTGCTTGCCCGGGATTTCAAGATCGAACAGGTGAACGAGCAGCTGACCGCGATAGAGCTTGAAGTAGCCAAGCAGGAGGCCTACATAGAGCAGCAGACCAACGAAATGAACACTGCTTGGTATGTCGTAGGAACGAGCAAGGAGCTGGAGGATCAAGGTGTGGTGACACGCACTGGTGGCCTGATCGGCATAGGCAAGACGGCAGCTGTGAACGGCGATGTGGCCAATGATCGGTTCAAGGAAGTGGATGTGCGCCAGACCAGCCGCGTACCATTGGGTGTGAAGAAGGCTCACCTAGTGACCGAACACCCGAAAGGCAGCTATTCCATCGTGGAGGAAGGTGACGTACTCGCCTACCTCGAGATCAAGGATCCCACTGCCTTCTGGAGGTTGAGCAAGTACATGGTGGTCGAGGTCAAGTGATCGGAGCCCACATCATCGTAACAGCGCCCGGCTTGGTCCGGGCGCTGTCCGTATACAGGTGCCGATCCATACTGGACTTCGAAAAGACTTCACCACGCATGCCGGGATCTCAGCGCAGACCTCATCTACGGCAACTGTTCCACCCGCGTGTTCGTCGGCACTGTGCCCCCGATGTTGATCAAGATGGGATCGCGGTCGTTGTAGGTTCCGGTGTACTTGGCCAAGCCATCGAGGTTCACATCCTCCTGGAGGTAACCGGCAGCGGTTGCGGTGGGCAAGGTGCCACCGATGCGAAGGAGTATCGGGTCTCGGTCGTTGGTGGCGCCGGTGTATCGAAGGGTGGAATCGCGCTGAGCGTTCCCGGTCCACAGCATCTGCAGACCACCGAAGGACTTGGTGGCGTCGGTGCCATATGTGGTTGTTGAGGATAGGGTGAGGTCGATGGTGCTCGGGACGGGTCCCAAGGCTTGGGTGGCCGCGGTCATAACTCCCAAGTGCGTGCGATGGCGTAGCACCACGTGATAGCTGTTCGCTGGCAGGTTGAAATGAACGGGGGAGGCCCCATCCACATCGACCACATCTCCATCGCGTTGTATCAGGCAGTTGCGCGCCGCGTAGACTACTGAGGGTGTACCGCTCGTGCGGAGCTCCACGCGCACCCAGTCCACGATGGCATTGTTTCCGCTCACATTAAGGACAGCGGAGGTCGTTGTTTCACCGCCGACGCCGTTCGACTGTGTGTAGCCGAGGTCGGCATAGGGTTCTGTGAGCGGTATCAGGCCTTTTACGCGGAGGCTGTCCTGCATCAGGCCGGTTTGCTGGTCGAAGGGCCCTTCGAGCATGGCGCGTAAGGTCACGTTGATCTCCACCAAGGGTACGTTGAGGTCGGCGGTGATCGGAAAGTGGTCACTTGCCGCGGATGCATCGTCGCTCAGAAGGCCGAGCGCGCTCAATGTGGTCGCCGGTATCACGGCGGTTCGCAAGGTGAAGGACTTGGCAAGGGCGGCGGCGGCGTCGCTGAAGTAGATGTGGTCCAATAGACCGCTCGGATAGGCACTGCTGTTGCTGCGCCAGCTGTAGGCCATGCGCGCATTGATCTGGGGACAATCGGCATGAGCGAAAGGAGTGCCGTCCCAATCCATCGGTCCGTCGGGTCCGTAGTTCGCGTTGTTCTGAATGTCGCCGGTGCTTAACGTTGTGAGCTGCTGAGCGGATCCGACCGAATTGAGGTCGCCGGCATACACGATGGGTGTGTTGTTCGGAACGGTCACCGAACCACCGAGGCTTTTCGCGTCCTGTACGAACTGGACGAACTCATCACACTGGTTCTGCCGTGTTGCATCAGCGTTGCAGCAGTTGAGGTGGGCTGCGGTGAAGAGCAGGTCGGTGGCGTGGGTGGAAGGTAGGTCGATGAGGGCTGCGAACTGGCGTGAGAGGCCGGGCCAGGTTTGGATGATGGGCCACCTCGAAGCGATCACCATGTCGAAGTCATCCTTTACGACATACCAGCCTGTGCCACCGTTGGGCATCCAGGCGTCCAGGCGCGTCTTCACCTGTGCCGCTGTGCTCGTCACGCATTCGCTGAAGCCGATGATGTCCGGGGACAAGGCGGTGAGCATTCGCTGGAAATTCCCCTGCAACGTCGCGTTCGTTATGCCGTCCGCCAATACGTTCCACGCGGTGACGCGCACCTGAGCGGCCTGCGCCTTTGGGACCGTTATGGGAATGATCGGTGTGACCGGCGTGTTGTCGAAGGTGTAGCTGAAGGTGGTACCAGCGTTGGGCATGGCATCACCGCCGTCCGTTTCGCGAAAGAGCAACTTGATGGTGGAAGAGGTGAAAAGGGTGTTGTTGCCATCGGGCAGGGCGTTTCGTGAGATGGCGATCTCGAAGGTGTCGCTCGTCACCGTGGGAAGTGGCACCAGATCGAGCGTGTTCCAGGACACATTGGAGCTTGGTCCGAAGTACTCTGTGACAGTGCGCGTCTCGAATTTCACTTGCACCTCGGCACCGTAGCCGGTCTGCACCGCCGTTCCGGTGGAGGCGTTGTTGTCCCCATCGATGTAAAGGCGGATGGTCTGCGGTACCAGGTCGTCCTGCAGGTCCACTTCGGAACCGACCGCGAGCCTGATATAGAGGTACTGGTCATCATTGCTCACCTGCATGTCCAGCAGATCGATGCCCGTGGCCGGAGTGGTATTGTCAGTGAAAGATGCAATGCCCGGTGTCCAATCCGTGAACACGCCGTCCATATGGATGGCTGCGCTCTGGGCTTTCTGGGCCGTTGGTAAGAACACCGCAAGAGCGGCGGCGAGCAGGTGGATCTTCATGACGGGTGGGTGTTCCGGTACCCGTTCCGTGCGAAGATCGCGCTATTGTGCTGGAACGGACAAGCGGTTCACCACACTGCGTCGGAAGGTCTGCAGAGGGTCCTTCAGCTCGTGAACCACCAGGAACTCCACAAAGGACTTGTCGGTCACGAAGATGCTGCCCACCTCCACACGGTTGCGCGCACGCCAAGGCGTTTTCCGAATGGACTTAAGGTCGCTGCCGGTCCGGTAGAAAACCGTGGCATCGGCAGCATGTTCTTCAGCCACGATCACTCGGTAAGGTTCCTCCGGGACCACCGCCAACGGTCCGACCCGCTCATGTGCGTTCCAAGGGATCAGGTCAGGCCCCATCGCACCGATGCGCAGTTGGATGCGGGCCGTATCCGGCATGAAGGCCGAACTGGCGTTGATCCGCATCACGATATGATCGGTCGCGACCGGCGGGATGCGGATGTGGAGTCGGTCCACTGCCGCAAACAGATGAGAGGAACGTTGTTCATGATAGTGGCCATTGATGGTATCCCGGGTCCATACAGCTATGTCAATTGGCTGTGGAAAGGTGTCATGCACAAGCTCGATCAGTTCCACAATGGAGGCGACGGGTAGTTGATGCGCCAATGTCCAGGTGCGGCTCGCGTTCACGGGTCCTTTTCTGAAGGCCTTGGTGGGCTTGGGCCGACCGGCGGTCATTACCATCCGCCGGCCTTTCTGCGGATCATCGAAGCGGATGTCCGGGACCATGTCCATACTGTCGATCCGCACCAGCTTTGCTGAAGGCCGCCAACCTTTCTTCCGCATGTGCAGGGCTTTTTCGTTGTTGGGCCTTTCCGAAGCGAAAACGGTCCAAAGCAGGAGTTGTTCATGGATCAACGGGTCGTATGCCAGTGCCAGCAATTGCTTCAACTCCAGGATCTGGTATTCCATATAGCCTGCGGTGAGCCCATTGCCCGATCGGTCATAGGTGCTCCATTCCACCTTGTCATAGTGATCGAAACAATTGCGCAAAGCCAGCTGGCATTCAGTGGCCACGCGTGAGGCGAGGGTATCGTCAGGGTACCTGGCACTGTACTCATGCAGTCCGATCAGCGCATTGATGAAGCCGTTCAGCACATGGCGGTGTTCGGTACTACGGGGGTATTCCTCGATCCACGTGTGCCCTTCCTTCGTGGTGCTCAAGCATCCACCGGCACGTTCCGGCCGCAGCATGAAGAAGGCGATCTTGCGGATCAAGGGCTCCATGGCGGGATCGCCGGTGAGGTGCTCGTACCGGATCAGAAGACTGAGCACCACGCCTTGGGTCATGCCACTGTACCAAGGCGCTTTCAATTGGCCGAACGCCCAATCGTATGGAATACCGAGACCGTTGCCACTGAACGCCGTGTCCACCCGTGCAGTGTCGCTGAAGTAGCGCACCTGGTCCCGCATGGTCCGGAAGTAGGCACTGTCACCGGTGTCCATGAAGTGCTCGTAGGCCAGAATGCCACCAGTGGCCACGGACAACGGGTGGAATCGCTTCTCATACCGATAGTAGCCTTCAGGTGCCACGCTTCTCTTGGGGTCCTTCAGCCACTTGTCATATAGGATGTGATCGGCAAAACAGGAGTAGCGCAAGGGTGCTTCGGACTGACCAAGCACAGTGCCTGCGGTCAGGCAGGTCAAGAGCAGATGAACGAGCGGAGCCGGTCTCATATTCCAAAGGACGAGGCAGGTGCACAGAACGATGCCTGTAACTTTCGACTGGGGCGGACCGTCCCACACCAAGAGGCCCCCTTCCTCTGATGACGCTCGCAGACTACAACTCCACCGTGGACCAGCATGCCGATGGCATCTACCGCTTCGCGCTGAAACACCTGCGCGATACCGATGTGGCCAAGGACGTGGTGCAGGAGAGCTTCGCCCGACTGTGGGTGAAGGTGGAGGAGGTGGATGCGACCAAGGCGAAGAGCTATCTGTTCACCACGGCGCACCACATCATGGTGGATGAGGTGCGCAAGGGAGGTCGCAGCACTCGCATGGAGGAGCACCACGCGGATCTGCAATACACCTCACAGGGCGGTCAGCCCGACCTGAAGGAGATCCTTGACGCTGGCCTGGCCACGCTTCCGGAGGTGCAGCGCAGTGTGGTGCTGCTGCGCGACCTGGAAGGGTATACTTATGAGGAGATCGCCGAGCTTACCGGCCTGAACCTGACCCAGGTGAAGGTGTACATCTACCGGGGGCGCAACACATTGAAGGAGTACATCGGTAAACTGGAAGTGGTGCTATGAAGATCGACCGCGACACCTACGAGGCTTGGCTGCTGGACCGTCTGGAAGGACGGCTTTCCGCGGAGCGGGAGCGCGCGCTCGATGTTTTCCTGGCCGCCAATCCCGACTTACGTGTGGAGCTTGGCGAAATGCCGTCCATCGAAGCGGGTGAAGCTTCCTTCGGCGACCTGTCCGGCCTGAAGCGTACCTATCCTCCTCAGGGTCTTCCGGATGTTGCACGCATAACGGACTTCTTGATCGCCCGGAACGAGGGTGACCTATCTGAGGACCAGATGAAGGCACTGGACCGCTTTCTGTTCGAGCACCCTGAGCAGGAGCTTGCGGTCAAGTGGGTAGCAGCGGCGCGTGTTCCAGCGGTCCCTGTTCCCTTGCCTATGAAGGGGAAGCTGGAAAAGCACTTCCCGCCCGTGGGCATGCCCGACCGCGAGCGCATCATGGATTTCCTGATCGCCGCTGGGGAAGGAGACCTCGACAAGGCCCAAGGCAAGGCCCTGGCCGCCCTGGTCGCTTCGGATGCCGCCCTTCAGCGTGAGGAGGCTTTGGTAAAGGCCGCTCGTATTTTGAATGAGGCTGTCGTCTTCCCGGAGAAGGCCTCTTTGAGGAAGACCGATGGTCGAGTGGTGTCCTTGTGGTCCTTCGGTTCGCCCATGGTGCGCTATGCCGCAGCGGCCAGTGTGGCCCTGTTGCTCGGTCTGGCTTGGTGGTCACTGGGCACCGGTTCCTCGGGCAAGCTCGACACGGCGCATGTTCCACAGCAGACCGGCAAGATCGACGGCACGGCAGCTCCGAACACACCTGTAGAACAGCCTGCACAAGACAGTGATCCCGCTCCGATCGCTTCTCCCGAAGTGGAACTGCCCAAGCAGCAGTTGCCGACCCCGAGGCCGCCTGTCAAGCGCAGCGTGCCCCAGGGCCTTGCCCCTGAGCGCTTGGAACCCGCACTGGCGCAGCATCCGGCACCCAAGCCTGTGGTCCCGAACCACGCGGATGTTCCAATGGTACCTGTAGCTCAGGATGCACCCGAGCAGCTGGCGGCCGCTGCTCCCGTAGCTGCCCAGCCCACATCGGTCCCCTCGCGCACCGTAGGTGAACTGCTGGCGGCCGGAGTGCGCGATCGCGTGCTGGACCAGCCGACCAACGAAGCCCGTTCCTTGGATGGTGCCGATGCGCTGGCCTTGGCCGACAAGGGCCTGAAGAGCATCACCGGCGGTAGTGGTGCCGTCCAAGTGCAGCGTTCGGCGAAGCGTGACCGCTTCAAGATCCGGTTGGGCGAGGGCCTGGCCTTCAGTGGGAGTATCGGTCGCTGATCTCGATCCGTTCCTTCTTGATCCCATGTGTCTTTCGGCTGTGTCGCCACACGGCGTCCTCATGGCTGAACGGAGCACTTCCGCCGCTCATCCTTCGCTGATCACCGCTCATCATAGACGGGGGGTGCAACTGTAACTGTAGGCCGCAAAGGCCCGTCCTATGGGCAGAAACCAACAAACACCCACTGCCATGATCCGCATGATCGCCCGTACCACCCTGTTGCTCGCCACCGTGTTCACCTTGGGTACCACCCAGGCCGCCGAGCCCTTCAAGATGAACACCGCCGCGAAGACCTCCATGGAGCTCGCGCTCGACCGCCAGCTCAGCAAACACCTCAGCTTCCCCCTCTTGGAGCGTGGGCATGACATGACCGGCGAGGTCACCATCAGCTTCGTGGTGAACACGGAAGGTCGCATCGAAGTGCTCAACGCCACCAGCGATAACGAGGATCTCCGTGCCTACGTCCTGCGTAAGCTCAGCAAGGTCGACATCGGCAGCAACCCTGAAGGCGTATGGCGCACGAGCCACATCCGTTTCGTCTTCCGTCCGGAAGCATAGTCGCGCACACCACTTCTGATCATGCAGGGAAGCCTCGGGGGACCGGGGCTTTCTGCTGTTCGGACCTGCGTGTAACTATCCGTTCATGTACCCGTCCTATGAATGAACGACACTGAACGACCATGAAGACCTTGATCCTCACGACCGCGCTATTGCTCGCTGGGAGCCTCCCGGCCCAGACCGATACCACGAAGGCGGAAGCCCCGCAGCAGACCCTTTCGGTCGGCTACAGTTCCAGCAAGGGAGCCGGTGTGCACGTGGGTTCCGCGGACAAGGACAAGCACGACGGACAGGATACCATCCGCCTGGAGCTCAAGCACAAGCTGCTCACCATCCTTGTGACACCTTTGGACACGGCCTTGCAGGGGGACACACTGAAGGACCGGATCGATGAATTGCGCACCGAACGCCGGAACCTGTTCACCTACTGGTCCGGCCTGGACATCGGGCTGAACAACTGGGTGGGCGCCGATGGCAGCACCGATCTGGACAAGAAGGACGAGTTCATGCAATTGGAGGCCGGTCGCTCGCGCTTCTTCGCCATCAACTTCATGGAGCAGAAGATCGAGTTCGGTGGCCACCGTGCTGGTCTGCTCACGGGGCTCGGGCTGGAGTACACCAGCTACCATCTGGAGAACAATGTGAAGCTGGCGTATAACGCAGATTCGGTGTTCGCCATCCCGGTCACGGACGTCACCTACTCCAAGAACAAGCTGCGCCAGACCGGCCTGCGCGTACCCTTGATGTTCGAGTTCAACACCAAGAAGGCGCCACTGCCCACGACCGCAGAAGAGGTGCGGGCGCTCGCGAAGGCCGGTGGTTACAGCCGAAAAGGCAACTTCCACATCGCCGTGGGTGTGGTCGGTAGCTGGTACTTCGACACCATGTACAAGCAGAAGTACCGTCAGTACGGTGACGATCAAAAGGACCGTTCCAGCGGAGATCTGCAGCTGTTGCCCTACCGGGCTGCGGCCTCGTTACGGATCGGCTGGGGTGGGTTGAACCTTTTCGGAGAGTACGCTCTCACCCCCCTCTTCAAGGACGGCAAGGGCCCTGAACTGACGCCTTTCAACGTCGGCCTTACGATCATCGGCTTCAACTGAGCGGAAGGCTGGCACCACCAGCGCAACAAGGGACCTGTTCAGAAGGCCGATCGTGCGAGGCCGCCATGGGTTGGACCCGTTGGCGGCTTCGTCATTTCTGGTCGGTTCCGCCAAGTGGCCTATTTTCGCGGTCCATCCCAACGAAGCATAGCCATGGGCCGCGTATTCGAGAAACGAAAGCACAAGATCTTCGCCCGCAACGCGAAGCTCAGCAAGCTCTTCACCCGCATCGGCAAGGAGATCGCCATGGCCGTGAAGGCCGGTGGGCCGAACCCTGACTCCAATACGCGGTTGCGTATGGCCGTGCAGAACGCCCGTGGCATGAACATGCCAAAGGACAACGTGGACCGCGCGATCAAGAAGGCCGCAGGAGGCGAGGGTGCCGACTACGCGGAGATCACGTACGAGGGCTATGCACCGGGTGGCGTTGCCATTTTCGTGGACGCCAGCACGAACAACGTGAACCGCACGGTGGGCAATGTGCGCAGTTTCTTCACCAAATGCGATAGCAGCCTGGGAACCAATGGCTCCTTGGCTCACATGTTCGAGCGCAAGGGAGAGTTCATCATTGAGAACACCGCACTGAAGGGCAAGGATGCCGATGAGTTCGAGATGGAACTGATCGATGGTGGCGCTGACGACGTGGTCCGCGACGAAGAGGGCTTCATGGTCTTCGTTCCCTTCCAAGGCTTTGGTGCCATGGCCCAGAAGCTGGAACAGCTCGGGGTGGAGGTGAAAAGCGCGGAACTGAAGCGCTTCCCCTTGGTGACCACGGCCGTTGACATCAATACCGCGCGCAACGTGATGCGACTGATCGATATGTTGGAGGAGGACGAGGACGTTAACACCGTCTACCACAACATGGACCTGACCGAGGAGGTGGAAGCAGAGCTCGCCAAGGGCTGAACGAACTTCCCCAAGCAGCGCTATCGGCGAACACCGATCGGTTCAGGATGACTTGAACCGGATGTGGTACCGAGTGCCAGTGGCGTCGGCATCCACGGTGATGTAGCCGTTCAGTTGTTCAACAAGGCTCTCGATCAAGCTGACGCCGAGCGTGGCGCCGTCGCTTGTCAGCTTTTCCCGGGGAATGCCCACGCCGTCGTCCGTATAGATCAGATCATACTCGGCTTCACCTACGCGGTTGATGGTGAGG
>JADZGG010000262.1 GCA_020854015.1 Flavobacteriales bacterium | reverse complement strand
TGATCGTGTTCGTGGGCGATCACGCGGAGCAAACGTTCATCTACTTCAAATTCTGAGATGAGCATCTTCCTCCGCCGCCTCGTGTTGTTCCTGGCCGTACTGGGTCTTGTGGCCTGGGGTTTGGACCGCACGCTCAAAGCAGGTCTCCGTGCGCGCACCACGTTCACGCTGGGCGTGTGGAACCGCTTGGTGGACGGTCGTATCCAGGCTGATGTGTTGTTCTGTGGAAGCAGCAGGACACTGATGCACTTCGATGCGGCGACGATAGGCAAGCGTACCGGTCGATCATGCTACAACATCGGCATGGATGGCAACCAGCTGAACCACCAGCTGCCTTGGCTGATCACCTACCTCAACTACAACCGACCACCCGAGCTGATCATCCAGAACGTGGACATGATCTCGCTCTCGCCGGACACCGATGTGTTCTTTCCCAGCCAGTACCCGCCCTACCTGAGCGAGGACGTGATCTACGAGGACCTTCGGAATACCGCGCCTGACTGGTGGAAGGACCGCTACATCCCGCTGTACAGCTTCACCCGTTTCGGCTATGGATACGCGGCTTTGGGCGTAAAGGGACTGCTGGGCTTGGAGGACACACTTCACGATCCGCTGCATCTCGGGTTCCAACGCAAGGACCTGAACTGGGACGGTGGCTTCGATCAGTTCAAGAAGCGCTTTCCGAAAGGGCTGCGTCGGTTCAACGAGGAAAGCGCGCGCAAGACGCTCCGGACCATTATCCGCACGGCGCAGGAGAAAGGTTCGAAGGTGGCGCTCGTATACACGCCTGAATTGGTGGAAATGCAGGAGTTGACGCTGAACCGCCAAGAGGTGATGGATGTGTACCGCAACATCGCGACCGAGAGCGGGATCCCGTTCTGGGACTTCAGCACGGCCGCGTTCTGCAAGGACCGGAACTACTTCTACAACTCACAGCACCTGAACGCGCGCGGTGTCGACCTGTTCACGCCGATGATCGCGGACAGCGTGACCATGTACCTGGGCGCCAAGCCCTGAGCTACGCCAACGCCTGATCGTAGAGCTCGGCGATGCGGGCGTTGCGCACATCGATGTCGAACTTCTCGCGCACCACGGCCAAGCTGTTGCCGCTCATGCGCGTCAACAGCTCGGGGGAATCCATCAGTGAACGGAGCTTCTCCGCGATCTCCTCGGCGATGGCATCACTGGACCGGTCGGTGACGTTCAACAGCCAGCCGTTGCGATCATGCTCCACGATCTCCGGTATGGAGCTGACGTTGGAGGAGATCACCGGCAGCTGAGCGCCCATGGCCTCCAGGACCGTGTTGTTGAAGGGGTCGGCGAACGTAGTGCTCACGAACGCGTGGGCGCGCCGCATCAGCTGCAGCAACTTGTCGTGCCCCAAGCCCCGATGCAGGGTGATCCGGGGATCTTCAGCGATCATGCGTTCCGCCCATCGCACGTCCTCGGGTGTTGGCACAACCCCCCAATCGACTTCCAAGGTGCTCACGATCACCAGTTTCGCTTCCGGTCGACCCAGTCGTTGGAAAGCCTTCAGCAGCTCAATGCCCCCCTTGCGGTAAAAGCCGTTACCCGCGAATAAGATCGTGAAGCGGGACGGTTCCTTGGGACCAGGCAGGTACTGTTCCACCGCGCGGTACAGCACCACCATCTTGGCGGGGTCCACACCCACGTTCACGAGCTTGTCGCGGTTCATGTGGAAGGTGTTGCGGCTGGTGAAGATCAGCCACTTGCAATCGTCACCCGCCAGGCGTCGCTGTCCCCACTTGAAGAGCGGATGGCTCTCGCGCATGGGCTTGTAACGGGGCAGGTAGCTCTCCACTTCGATCACCCAAGGCCTGCGGTTCGCAACGACACTGTTGTAGGTGTGGTAGATGTCCACATGCTTCAGCGGCAGGAAGCACTTGGTGTGCGCGAGGAATTGGTTGCGAACCTTCAGCACGTGCCACGGTATATCCAGACCACGCGTGTAGCGGTAACCCTCGGGGGGGTTGCTGAACGCATAGTGCTGCCAATACCGGGTCTTGTTGCTGATGCCGACGACGCGCATGGAAGAACCCCTCGTAACAGGGCCGCCGAAGATAGCCAAGGCCCCGGGGCTAGTCCTGAGCGATGCGGGCGGAGCGGTACCAGGCATGGAAGTGCTTCAAGCCTTCCGCCAGCGGCGTGGACGGCACGAAGCCGAGATCTCGGGCCGCCCTGGACACGTCCGCGAAGGTCTGCGGCACATCACCTGGCTGCTCAGTCTTCACCTCCACGATGGCCTTGATGCCCAATTCCTTCTCAACGGCAGCGATCAGTTCGGTGAGTTTCACCGTGCCGGAATTGCCAAGGTTGTAGGTCTCGTAAGGTCCGCCTTCCGTGCGCTCCATGGCCGCCCGAACACCGGCGATGATATCGGCGATGTAGGTGTAATCCCGACGTGTGCTGCCATCGCCGAATTGCTGAATGGGTAAACCGGCCTCCACCTTACGGAAGAACTGATGGATGGCCAGATCAGGGCGTTGCCTTGGACCGAATACCGTGAAGAAACGCAGCACGGTGACGTGCAACCCGTGGAGCTGGGCATAGACGCGGGCGAACTGCTCAGCCGCAAGCTTTGACGCCGCATAGGGGCTGATGGGCACAAGGCCATGCTCCTCCTCCTTCCAAGGCACGTTGGGGTTCTCCCCGTACACGCTGCTGGAGCTTGCCAGCACGAAGCGGGGGATCTTACGGTGTCGGGCCAGTTCCAGCAAGCGCAAGGTGCCGGTCACGTTCACCCGGTGGTAGGCCAACGGGTCCGCGATGCTGGGCCTCACACCCGCTTTGGCAGCAATGTGGACGATCAGGTCTATGGGGTCCGGGCCCAGACGTTCCTCAAGGTCGGCGTCGGCCAGATCCGCTTCGATCAGGCGATACCCCGGAGCACCGATGTGCCCTGCGATGTTCGCCTCCTTGATCTTGCGGTCGTAGTAAGGGTCGAAATTGTCCACCACGGTCACCTGCCAGCCCTTCTCCGCGAGCAGACGGTCCACCAGATGGCTTCCAATGAAGCCTGCACCACCCGTGATCAGCACATGACCGGCCATGAAAATCGCATAAGGACGCAAAACTAACCGAAGCCCCCGACCACCGGCAGGGCTTCCGCTACCTTCGGCCGTCGATGCCCCCTCCCGTTCCGGTCCTCATCATCTGCCACACCTTCCCCCCGTTCAAGGGCATCGGTGGGCGCCGTTGGGCCAAGTTCGCCAAAGCATTGGCCTTGCGTGGACATGCAGTGCACGTGATCCATGCGGACGGCGCGGAGGAACTGAAAGGTTCGCTGTGGACCACGGATATCGGACACCAAGGCATTCACACCTACCCTCTTCCACAGCGCTACCCGACCGCCCTCTTCAAGCGACCGCTGACCGCCTTGACCGAGAAGCTCGCGCATCGCTTCTGGAAGACCGTTCTGCCGTGGCTGGTGCGCGGCAACTGGCTGGACCGGTCGGTGTTCTGGCGGGAGCAACTGCTGAAGCAATGCACGGAGCTGATGAAAGCCCACGGCATTCGCCATGTGATCGTCTCAGGTGCGCCGTTCCGCTCGCTGGCCTTCGCGTTGGAGCTGCGCAAGACCTTCACGGACCTCCGCTTGATCGCCGACCTCCGCGACCCGTGGACCTGGGGCGACACCTATGGCAT
>JADZGG010000261.1 GCA_020854015.1 Flavobacteriales bacterium | reverse complement strand
TGTCCTTCTCACCTACGATGTCACGGACTCCAAGGCTGGGCAGCTGCACCACATCGCCTTCAGTGTGACGACACCGGTGGTTTCCGGCAAGGCAGAGGGTGACATCAAACCGGATGTGCGCTATGGCTTCCGTTACGATCCCCGTCCGGGTGCGGAGGTGCCGTTTTCGGTTGGCTCGTTGAACCACGGCGTGGAGGAGGTCACGCCGCCGCCCGCGGAGCAGCGCTGACCGCAGCTGTGATCACTTCTCCAAAACACGAGGCAAGGCCTCCGAAACGGTGACACGTTCGGGTCAGACCGCAAGCTCCCATTCCCAGACCATACCGACCTCGTCGTCCATCGCATTTCGCACTTGCGCAAAGCCACATTTGGTCAGCACACGCGTTGAGGCATTGTGCGCAGGGAGCGTCTGAGCGATGATCCGAATTGTCGGATCCGTTGAACGGGCCACTTGGATCAATGCATGTGTCATCCGGGTAGCAATGCCTCGGCCCTCCATGCCTGGGTGGGTAGCATAGGCGACCTCCACCACGCCTTCCGTCGGAGCACCTTTGAACGCACACGTCCCAACGACCGCTCCTTCCTCGAGAGCGAGATAAGCGACCCATGGCGGGTTGAAGCCGACCACTCGGTAGTAGGCTTGGTTGCCATCCACCCAGGGCATGACCGTCGGGTCCAGCGACGCAGGGCTCTGGTCGGGCGGTCCGATCACCGGTATGTGCAGCAGTTCCATGCCACTAAATAAATGCAATTCACATTCAACCAAAAGGTTGAATATATTTGCCCCGATGGCGACCTCGCAGACCCTTGACCGAACGCTAACAGCTCTGGCCGATCCCACCCGCCGTGCGATCCTTCAACGCCTGTCCGCCGGCGAAGCGCGGGTCACGGAAGTGGCGCGCCCTTTCAATATGTCATTGAACGCTGTGAGCAAGCACATCCTCGTTCTGGAGCGCGCCAAGCTGGTGAAGAGGCGACGCATGGGGCGCGAGCACTTCCTCAGCTACCGCCCCGAGCCCTTGGACGCTGCGGCGAAGTGGATGGCGGAGACGCGCACATTCTGGGCAGGTCGCCTGGATGCATTGGAACAACTGCTGCGCGAAGAGGACGCGGCCAAACCTTGATCAACAACGAACCAACACCACCGAACACCATGGATAAGTATGGAACCATCACCGCGCCGAACACCATCCGGTTCGAGCGTTTGCTGCCCGGCCCCATTGAACGCGTATGGGCCTACCTCACTGAATCGGAGAAACGCGCCAAGTGGTTGGCCAGTGGTGCGATGGATCTGCGCATGGGCGGCGAGATGGAACTGTTCTGGCTTCACACCAACTTGGACACACAGAAGCCCGATGAAGCACCCGAGCGGTACGCGAACGGCCACACGATGAAAGCGACGATCACGCGATGCGAGCCACCGCATGTGTTGGGCTTCACCTGGGGCGCACGGGCTGAGGCCTTGTCTGAAGTGGTCTTCGAGCTTTCTGAACGAGGCAGCGATGTGCTGTTGGTGCTCACCCATCACCGCTTGCCGAACCAGAACGACCTGCTCGGTATTTCCGGCGGCTGGCATACGCACCTGGATGTGCTTGTGGAACATTTGAACGGACGCACCGCACCAGCTTTCTGGAGCAAGCATGCGCTGCTCAACGCGGAGTACATGCAGCGGATCGGCAAGGTGTAAGCACGCACTGTTGAAAACAAGCACCCCGGTCAAGGCTTTGCTTTTGCGTGCAGGCTGCTACCTTGTCCGTTGAACCGAAAAAACGAACGACCATGGCCGTAGAAGCATACTGCGTAAAGTGCAAGGCGAAGCGTGAAATGAAGAACGCCGCCGAAGTGACGATGGCCAACGGCCGCAAGGCGATGAAGGGCGTGTGCCCCACCTGCGGCACGGGCATGTTCAAGATCATGGGCAAGGCCTGAGCGTTCAGGTCCGTGTTCCGATCCTGTTGCTGCGGGTCGTGCTTCGCGTGCTGCGAACGCGGCCCGCAGCTTTGTTACGCTCACCACACATCGAAACCTCATCCATGCGAACCCCACTGCTCCTTCCCGCTCTGCTGACGTTGACCTCGACGCTCGCGCAACCGACCATTGACCAAAGTTGTGCTCCTGTCGTGGGCAGCAGCTACACCTACGAAGTGGCCGACCTGCTCAACCTGAGCGGCCTTGGTGCCGGACAGGTGTGGAATGCCAGCGGCGCCACCGTGAACGGTAGTGAAGTGGCTGATTTCATCGCTCCGGGAAGTTCCACTGTTGCGGCGTCATTCCCTGCTGCGGACGTGGTGCAGACCTCTGGAGGTGTCGAGACCTTCATCGACGTGGCTTCTGACGGCTTGTATGTCATCGGGTCCTACAACCCGAACCTGCCGATCACCTCCGTCTACACCAACGTGTATCAGTTCCTGCAGTTCCCCTGCACGCTCGGCACCACATGGACCGATACCTACGGCGGCAGCTACACATACAATGGCATCACCTACGTGCAGACCGGTAGCGGCACCTACGAGGCCACTGGTTACGGCACCCTGCAACTTCCCTGGGGCAACCTGGACAACGTGCTCCGCATCGACGGCTCGGAGACCTACACCGAAGCTGGGAACGGCAATAGCTACGCGTACACCGCCACGTTCAGCTACTACTACAAGCCCGGGGTCGGAAACTACGTTGCACGCAACATTGATGCCTCCGCGGAATTGAACGGTGTGCCGCAAGGCACGCAGCAGATCTTTCTGTTCCAGGACCAGAACAGCATCGGCATCAACGAACGTTCCGCCATGACGATCGGTCTGGACGCCTTCCCGAATCCTGCGCAGGATCAGCTCACCTTGTTGTTCACAGCGGAAGGTAGCCTGGCGCTCGATGTGATGGATGCGGAAGGTCGCGTGGTGTTGCGGCGTTCACTGGAACGTTCCGGTGCTGGCCTCTTCCGCGAGCAGTTGGATGTGAGCACCCTGAGCACAGGCCTCTACACGGCGTTGGTGAGCGGCGCGGATGGGCAGCTGGGCATGACCCGCTTCCTGGTGCAACGCTGATCAGCGAAGATCTCCTGTGCGCACTTTCTTTCGTCGCACGCTGTTCGCGCTCTGCTTGTTGGTGAGCGTTCTGCTCGCGTGGACGAACCTCGCCGTTCACCAAGCACCACCCACAGGTTCCGATGATGAGCGCATGGCGCTCGTTGCGCAACTCCGCTACTTGGAGGGTCGCGTGCACGCTGGGTTGGGGGAGGAGATGCAGCAGCTCTTTCCGGAAGGCAGCGCTTTCACCCATGCGTTGTACGGCTTGGCCTGGTGCGGCCTGGTGCAAGGATCGGAGACCGACGACACTCTTCGCGAGCATGCTGCGAGGGAAGCACGTTGGGCGCTGAAGCAACTTGATCGACCCGAGGAACAGGGCCGCTTTCCCGTTTCAGCGGAACCGAAGTTCGGCGTGTTCTATTGTGGCTGGCGGAACCTGTTGTTGGGATCCATCCTAGAGCTGGGCGCAGCGGATACTGTCGAGCTGATCGCGTTCGACCGGAACAGTGCGGCACTTTCTGATGCGTTCGCCCGGAGCGGTTCACCCTACCTCGAGTCGTATGTTGGTATGGCCTGGCCTGCGGATGCTACCGTGGCCATGGCTTCACTCGCGCTGCACCAACGGCTGCGCGGTGGCGCGCACCAGCAGGTGATCGATCGGTGGGTGGCGCAGGTCCACGATCACCTTGATGCGAACGGTTCGATGCCGCACGCCTGGGACCCGTATCACGATCGATCGTTGACCGACGCCCGCGGTTCATCGCAAGGCTTGATCAACACCTTTCTACCGGAGATCAACGAAGCTCTCGCGCATGAGCAGTTCGGTCGGTTCAGGGACGCCTTCTTCATGGAACGTCTCGGTGTGCCTGCCGTGAGCGAGTATCCCCAAGGCACCTTCGGTTGGGGCGATGTGGACTCGGGCCCGCTGATCCTCGGTGCGGGTCCGGCGGCAACGATCGTCGGCAGTGCTGCTTGTCGCGTGAACGGTGACGAGTTCCACGCGCAGGAGTTCGCGGCTTCAGTGCACGGCTTCGGCTTCGTGATCGGCGGCGAACGCAAGCGCTATCTCTTCGGTGCTCTACCTATCGCGGATCTCTTCATTGCCTGGGGCCGGAGCATGCCTTCGGCCCAAGCCACGGAATCGCCCGGATTCAAGCGCTTCCACTTGTGGTCGGTGCTGGCTCTGGTGGTGATGTGGGGGCCATGGTGGTTCGTGTTCCGTCGACTGAAGATCGTGAAGACATGAGACACTGCTTGGCTTGTCTTGCAAGATTTGGCTCGCCGTGTCGACTTTATTGTTGCACGGTTGAACAGTATTCTCACAGAGGACCCGACGCGTGAAATGAGTGGAACAAGTATCGGTTCACGGATCTTCAAGCGAGACCTTCCGAGATGGCTGTACGTGTTGCTGGCGTCGGCCAGCTTCACATATTCGGCTGATCACATGGTCACACCGCGTGTCGAGAATTGTGTGATCGAGAAGGTGGAAGAGGTCTCGGTGGGAAGAAGGGAGAACTGGTCGGTCGTCGACCTCAGCAATGGCGGCAAATTCGAGGAGCCT
>JADZGG010000260.1 GCA_020854015.1 Flavobacteriales bacterium | reverse complement strand
GGCAACATCGTGGTGGTGGGTTCGTGCACCGGATCGATGGACATGGATCCCGGTCCCGGTTCATTCCCGTTGGACCTCGATGCGAACGTGAACTTCACCTTCATTGCCAAGTACGACCCGCAAGGAGACCTGCTTTGGGCCAAGCATTTCGGTGCCTCGTTCGCAGTGATACCCACGGGTATGGATGTGACCGACATGGGGGAGGTGCTCTTGACAGGCTCGTTCTATCTGTCCGTAGACGCGGATCCAGGTCCGAACGTGGACCTGCTCACCAGCCCGGCCCATGCGCAGTACTTCTCGAAGTTCGATCCAGATGGAAACTTGTTATGGGCGAAGGCCATCGTTGCCATCGGTCAGTACGGTGGACCATTGAGCATCACATCCGTTGGAGGTGGTGCAGTGCTGCTGAGCGGTACGTTCAGTGGTACGGTGGATTTTGACCCCTCAGCAAATCTGGCACAGATGACCGCGCCCGCTATCACCACGGACGAGTTCGTGGCGAAGTACGATGCGGCAGGAACCTTCATTTGGGCCAAGCGCCTGAATGTGCTGGAGAACCCTTACGGACCGCACACCCTTGAAATGGAAGAGGATGTGGATGGCTCCTTCGTGGTCCTGGGCAGTTATCTGGGTAGTTACGCTGACGTTGATCCCGGAGCAGGGCTCGTTCTGTTGCCGCCCACCGGAGATCAGAACTCCGCGTACCTCGCACGGTTCTCATTCGACGGCGACCTGATCTGGGCGAAAGGCCTTGTGGGATTCACGGCACCCTCGGAACTGGCGCTGGGTGTGTGTGGAAGGATCTACGTGGCCGGTTCATCCTACAATGCGGACATGGATCCCGGTCCCGATGTGGCCCAGCTCGTGTCACCGGCACCGAGCGCGTTCGCAGATGCTTGGGCCATGTACGATGTGGATGGGAATTACATGTGGGCACGCACCGTAGGGAACAATGGTTACGGCGGCAGCACCTTTTGGCCAGCATTGGCGGTGCACGGTGACCAACACTATCTGGCGGGTGGCTTTAAGCAGAATGCGGACTTCGATCCCGGACCGGGATCGACTTCGTTCACGGCTACTGGAAACGGTAGCAATGCCTATTTCGCCAGGTACGATATGCCGTCGACCGCGCTTGAACTGGGGAATGATACCAGCATTTGCGAAGGGACGACCTTGATCCTTGACCCACATGCGGAAGGACTTGGCCTGGTCTGGCAGGATGGATCCACTGGGCCCGTGTTCAACGTTACCGATCCAGGGCTCTATTGGACAACGAGCAGCAGCGGAACGTGCTTGTTCTCGGACAGTATCCTCATCGGCGTTGAGGATTGTTCATTCACTGTTGAGATGCCGAACGTGTTCAGCCCGAACGGTGATGGCGAGAACGATCACTTCGTGCCGATCCGTTCTTCAGGAGTGAGCGAGGCGAGGCTCGAGATCTTTGACCGATGGGGAAGGGCCGTTCATTCAACAACTGACCTTTCCGGGGGATGGAATGGCGGATCGGATGGGCGACGCGCCTCGGAAGGTGTCTACTTCTGGACCCTGGTCTGGACCTTCCGCGGTCAACAGGATGTCCAACGCCTAAGCGGAGAAGTGACGTTGTTGCGTTGATCGGCATCCTTGCAGTTCGATCGCGCTGGTCGTTGGTAAAGACCACTGTTACCAGGATCCCGCATAATCCAACGGCTCCGAGCTGATGGACCTCACGTATGCGTAGCGCAGGTTGATCAGCTGGCGAAGGTGGTGAAGGTCGTGGGCCACCCAGTTCACCAGAAAAAGCTCGGCGCTGATCGGACCCACACGCGGATGGGGGTGAGCATTGCTCCAGGGCGCGTTGTCCAGCGTGCGGAGCCACTGCACGGTGCGTTGGCGCTCTTCGAGGAACTTCTTCAACATGCTCTTGAAGTCCTGTTCCAGGTAACGACGCTCGATCATCCAGCCTGGTGGATCGGTGGGGGGCAGTGGGTCATTGGGCGTGGTGAGCACATGTTGGAGACGCGCACGAAAGTCGTCGCGTTCCTCATCGTACAGGTGGCAGACGATCTCCAATGCGCACCACTTCTCCGGAGCAGGTTTCCAGTGGATCTCCGCAGTAGCGAGGTCCGAGAAGTGCGCACGGAACACCTCGCCATGGCGCGCGAGCTGGTCGATCAGGTGGGAGCGGTCCATGTTGTCGATATAGCGTGGGATCGGCGATCAAAGATCGTATCGCGCATGCACGTGACCATCACCAAGGTTCGCTTCAGTACCAGCGTTCCCATAGGGTGGGTCTTGCTGGGTATGATGCTACCGCTGATCCCGGTCATGGATCCCTGTATGACCGAATGGGTACTTTCGCCGCCCGTCGACCTCTAGGCGGACCATTCCTTTCCACCAACACCTGCGCCGAACTTCGGCGTTCCAAGCATGACCGATTCCCCCAAGTGCCCCAACTGCGCCTCCATGTTCGCCTATCCCACAGGCACGTCGTGGATGTGCCCTGAATGCGGCCACGAATGGAACCAGGATGAAGTGGATGCGGAGAACGCGCCCACGGTGGTGAAGGACTCCAACGGCAACGTGCTGAAGGACGGCGATGACGTGGTGGTGATCAAGGACCTGCCCGTGAAAGGTGCGCCCAAGTCCATCAAAGCCGGCACCAAGGTGCGCGGCATCCGCTTGGTTGACGGCGACCACAACATCGATTGCAAGGTCGATGGCTTCGGCGCCATGGCCTTGAAGAGCGAGTTCGTGAAGAAGGCTTGAGGGCTTGCGTCCGAAGGCGCGGAACACCCTCGTCTTGATCGACCTTGGGGCCTGATCCGGGATGACGAAGGCCATCGGCCTGAATGGATCCCTTATTGCGAACTTCGGGGCTCGGCAGCAACCTGAGTACCTCGCAACCTCCCTTCCCATGACACGCAGCATCGCATTC
>JADZGG010000259.1 GCA_020854015.1 Flavobacteriales bacterium | reverse complement strand
TGAAGGTGAAGTTCATGCCTGCGTTCTGCTTGATGGTGTGCGGGAACTTCACGTCGCCCACTTCCTTGTAATCGCTATAGTCGGTGGTCACCTCCAACGTGCCTTCGGGGGTCGCCTCGGTCTGCGCGCGACGCACCTTGAGGCCGGTCTCCACATCATAATACTCGGTGAACATGCCGTTCTCCTTGCGGACCATGATGCGGTATGCCTTCCGGTCATTGATGGTCACTACACCGATCAAAGTCAGTTCGTAATCGAGCTCGGTGTAGTGGGCCTCTGGGAACATGAAGCCGTTCTCACGCGCGTCAGCGAGTTCGATGTCGACCAGCTCACTGCGACCTTCCATGCCCTGCTTGTAACCCTTGCCACCAGCGTAGACCATTTTCTGCATCACCATGGGTCCCGCCCCCATCTCCATGGAATAGTTATCCGGTGCGGCATTGTACTCGGTGAGGTTCACTTCCATGCCCTGCACCTTGGCCGCGTAAGCCCGTTTCAGGTCTTTCACCTTGTCCAATGCCGAACGTCCTCCAATGGCCTGGATGTAGGCCTCGATGACCTTGGCAGCGGTCATATCGGCAGGAGCCGGCTCAGCACTTTCGCGGAAGGGATCACCGTTCACGTCGTAGTAGAGCACGGCGTTCTCCAAGCTGTAGCCGGCCAACTTGTTGGCCACTTGTTCCTTGTCACCGACCACAAGGATCATGGCGTTGTCCGGGTGGAGGTAGCGCATGGCCGTCGCTTGAACACCATCCGTGGTGACCGTATCCAAGCGCTGCAGGTAAGTGGAATAGTGGTCAGGCTTCAGGTTGTTGAGGTAGGTGTTCAACGCAAAGCGCGCGAGGGTGCTCGGATCCTCCAGGCTGCGGCCGAAGCTGCCGGCCATGTAGCTTTTGGTCAAAGCAAGTTCCTCATCGGTCACGGGGCTTTCCATCATGCGGTTCATCTCGAAAAGCACCTGTGCCACAGCACTGTCGGTCACTTCGTTGCGCACGCTGCACCCTCCGGACCAACTGCCGATGTAACGGTCCACATCGAGCGCACTGTAAGCTCCGTAGGTGTATGCTTTATCCTCGCGCAGGTTCTGCATCAATCGTGCGTTGAACACCCCACCGCCAAGAATGGTGTTCATCACTTGCGCGGTCTGCGCGTCAGGTGAGTTGGGCTTCAGGTCGACGGGGTAGCAGACCTAGATAACGCTCTGGGCGCTGCCGGGGCGGTCCACGAAGCAGACCGTGCGGGGCCTGTTGGCCGCAGGGGTGAACGGAGCCTTCCGCACCGGGCCCAAGGCTTCGACCATTTCAACACCATCGGGACCGATCGTTGATGTCACCTCCCCTCCTTTCCAGTTGGCGAAGTACTTCTCGGCCACGGTGCGCGCCTCGCCTTCGGTGAGATCGCCGACGAACACGAGGTAGCCTTGCTGGGGACGGAAGAAGCGCTTGTAATAATTGATGACGTGCATCCGCTTCACATTACCCAAGGTCTTCTCGGTGACCACCTCGCCGTACGGATGTGCCTTGCCGTAAGTGAGCCTCCGCGAAACCACGTCCGCGATCTGGTCCGGATCATCCACGCGGGTGCTCACGGAACTGACCATGCGGGTTCGCGCTTTCTCGAACTCATCATCCGGGAACGAGGCGATGGTGACCACTTCCTGCACGACCTCCATCAAGGCGCTGAAGTTCTTCTTCAACACCGACGCATAGAGCCCATCGTTGTAGGTGTTCAGCGATGCTCCGAGAGCATCCACCTGTTCGTCGATCTTCTGCTTGGTACGCCGCTGCGTTCCCGAAGCGAGCAATTCACCCATCAGGTCCTGATACCCGGCAAGGTCACCTTGAACGATGGGTTCGATGTCGAACTTCACTTGGATGCCGACGGTGGGCAGCTTGTGGTTCTCCACCACGATCACACGCATACCGTTGGCGAGGGTGAAGGTGGTGTGGGCGCCCAAGTTCACCTTGGGGGCGGGGCCGGGTTGGGGAGCTTTGGTACGGTCCACTTGGGCGTTCATGAAGGCCGGGATCAGGAGGGCACCGGCCAGGGCCAGGGCGGGTAGGTAGGTGCGGGCCATGTTCTGACAGGGGCGCATTAGTTCTTCTGTTGGCTTTGTGGCAGGTAGTGCAATACCACGCGATTCTCCTTGACGAAGTACTGTTTGGCCACACGCTGCATGTCCGCAGCGGTCACCGCCAGGTACTCGTTCAGTTCGGTGTTCAACTTGGCCGTGCCGCCAAGGAATGTGTGGGCAGAGGCCAAACTCTCGGCGATGCCTTCCACGCGGCTGTTGCTGTTGACGTATTCGGTCTCGATCTGCGCTTTCAGCTTGCTCAGTTCGGCCGGGGTGATCAACTCGTCGCGCGTACGGGTGATCTCCTTTTCCATCGAGGCTTCAAGACTGTCGGGGGCCACGCCCATGTTGGCAATGCCGAAGGCGATGGCCAGTCCGGGATCTTCGAAGGGCAGGCTGAAGGAACCTACGAACAGCGCCTTCTGCTGCGCGTCCTTCACATTCATATTGAGGCGCGAACTATTGCCGCTGCTCAGCAGGCGGTTGACCATGTCCACCGCATAGAAGTCCTTGGTCCCATAAGCAGGGATACGGTAGCCCATCACGACCGCAGGCAGTTGGATCTTGTCGTACACCACATCACGCACCTCCCCTTTCATGGGCGGCTCCACCACCTTGTTGCGCGGAACAGTACCTCCCTTCGGAATATCCCCGAAGAACTTCTTGATCTGGTCCGGTGCGGTCTTGGCTTCGAAGTCACCGGCGACCACGAGCACGGCATTGTTCGGCACGTAGAAGGTCTCATAGAACTTCTTATAGTCCCCTTCGCTCGCAGCATTGAGGTCTTCCATGAACCCGATCGTGGGCCACTGATAGGGGTGCTTGGTGTAGGCCCGCTTCAGCACTTCGATCAAGATGCCACCATAGGGCTGGTTCTCGTAGCGCTGGCGGCGCTCCTCCTTCACCACCTCGCGCTGCGTTTCGATGCCCTTGGTCTCCACCTTGGCGTGGAGCATCCGCTCGCTCTCGAGCCACAGACCGAGTTCGAACTGGTTGCTGGGCAGCACCTCGTAGTAGTAGGTGCGGTCGCCGTTGGTGTTGGCGTTCAGCACCCCACCGGCTTTCTCAACATACTTGGAGAACTCCCCTCGACCGATGTTCTCGGAGCCTTCGAACAGCAGGTGCTCGAAGAAGTGCGCAAAACCACGCCGTGTCGGGTCCTCGTCCTTGCTGCCCACGTGGTACATCACACTGACGGCCACAATGGGTGTGCTGTGATCCTCGTGTAGGATCACGTGCAGTCCGTTGGGCAGGTCGAACTCTGTGAAGGGGATCTGGCGCATCTGTGCCGAGGCCGTCATCGCGGTCATGGCGAATAGTGTGGTGATCGTTGAAGGTCTCATCCGTCAGGTTTTCGGATCGAAGGGGCGCGAAGGTACGGAAGCACCTGGCCCCTCCCCGGTCAATCCCAACCACCGAGCAACCGCCGAGCCGGGCTAATTTTACAGGCCTATGCCCGTGCCAGACCCAATTCCACTGACCATCCGAAGGCATATTCGCCTGAGGGCCTTGCGGTACGCCACATCACTCGTAGGTCCGGCCATGGCTTTCTTCGGTGTTGTGGGAGATGGCCTGGTCTGCTGGGCTTTCCCACTATTCGGATTCGCCCTGGTCCCGATGGTGGAGCTGTTCCTTGAGCCCAGGCACCGTGTGCTATCGGAGATGGAGGAGGAAGCAGCCCTCCAGGACCCCTTGTTCGACTTGTTGCTCTATGCGTTCGTGCCTTTACAGTGGTTCATCCTCTTCCGTTTCCTCGCGCATGTGGACGATCCTGGGATCACGATCTGGGACCTGTCCGGCCGAATAGCCACCATGGGCATGATGTGCGGGATCTATGGTATCAATGTGGCACACGAACTGGGACATCGCCGCTTGCGCTGGGAACGTGATCTGGCGCGAACGCTCCTGCTCAGCTCACTCTATATGCACTTCATCATCGAGCATAACCGCGGACACCATGCTCGTGTGGCGACACCGGACGACCCGGCTTCCGCGCGGAAGAATGAAGCACTTTACACCTTCTGGTTCCGCAGCGTGGTGTTCAGTTTCATTTCCGCATGGCGCATTGAGGTCGAACGATCGAAAAAGGAAGGGCGCGCACCATATGGCCTTGGCAACGAGATGCTCCGCTCGCTGACGATCGAAGCTTCGCTCCTGGTGGGTATCGCATTCTTCTTCGGAAGCATGGCGCTCTGGTGTTTCATGGCCGCCGCCATGATCGGGATCCTGCTCTTGGAAACTGTGAACTACATCGAGCATTACGGCCTGCGCCGAAGAAAGAACGACTACGGGCAGTACCAGCGCGTACAGCATGTCCACAGTTGGAACAGCGACCTGCTGCCGGGACGGTTGATGCTCTTCGAGCTTACCAGGCACAGCGACCACCACTACAAAGCGAGCAAGAAATACCAAGTGCTCCGCAGCCATGAAGTGGGGCCCCAGTTGCCCACAGGCTATCCGGGCATGATGCTCTTGAGCCTTGTACCACCATTGTGGTTCAGGGTGGTGAACCCTATCATTGAACGCTTGCGTAAGAGCCACGCTGAACTCGACGTCGCTCAGTGATGGTGAAGCTGTCCCTGTTGACAGCCCGGCACGGTCTTGGGTAGATTCGTCGATGCATATCGGCCGCTCATCGAATATGGAACCACAGCCTCATGTTGCCCCTTTGGTGAACCTGGTCAACGATGCGTTGCTGAACCCGAAGGTCTGCGAGTTGATGCGCACGCTGACCGAAGCACTGGACGAACAACGCACCCAGGTGCTCGCCGATCGACGGAAACGCCGCGATCAGCTGGCGGCAGGACATGTGGCTCTTCTGGATGCCACGGCGCATATACGCTCATCGAAGTGGGCCGTGGACCCGATGCCGGCTTCCATGCAGACGCGCCGGGTTGAACTGCTCGGTGGTTGCTCCCGGCTGGATCTTCTTCAAGGCCTGAACAGCGGTGCCATGAGCTATGTGGCGGACCTCTGGAACCTAAGTGCAACGGATACGACCAGCGTGCTTGAGGCTCACCGCGATCTGATCGAAGCGGCCCATCACCGCACCTCAGTGATCAGCTCACCTCTTGGTCGCCAGCACATCAACGAATCGATCACGACCCGCTTGATGTTCGTGCCCCGGCCATTGCACATCACGGAGGCT
The DNA here is from genome assembly GCA_020854015.1 of Flavobacteriales bacterium. Taxonomy (GTDB): domain Bacteria; phylum Bacteroidota; class Bacteroidia; order Flavobacteriales_F; family PHOS-HE28; genus PHOS-HE28. Next base: position 499 of record JADZGG010000259.1, on the reverse strand, counting down.
GCAGTGAAATTCAACGGGATCCCCGTCTGCGCTACGATCTTCGACCTGGTCCTGTTCTGTACGCAGAACGCCCGGGAGCTGCTCGCGCGACAACAAGGGATCCTGCTCTATCTCCGCCACGTGGAAGGGCACTTGGAAGCTCGATACCATGATCGGCTGTTCGACCTGTTGGAAGAACATCTGGACCTGCCGCGCGGTACCATACGCGCCACGGTGATGCTGGATTCGATCAGTGCAGCCTTGGAGATCGAGGAGATCCTCTTCGAACTGAGCCACCACAGCGCCGGTGTTTCATTGGACCTTCAGGCCTATGCCGCGGACCACATCGCCCTGTTCAGTGGTACCGACCGGAAACCGCTTCCCGACCGGGAGACCATCGGACTGAACGCACCCTTTCTGCGCAACCTGAGCTTGCTGGCGATCGGCGTCGCTCACAGACGCGGGGCGCATGCCATTGGTGCACCGGCCTTCGTACTGCCCCCGGATGATGAGGGTCGGC
>JADZGG010000258.1 GCA_020854015.1 Flavobacteriales bacterium | reverse complement strand
CATCAGCATTCCGGTGACGAACACCTCGGTGAACCCCGCCCGTTCGCTGAGCCAGGCCGTGTTCGCAGGCGGTCCTTACCTGGCGCAGGTGTGGCTCTTCTGGGTGGCCCCGATCGCCGGTGCCGTGCTGGCCGCCATGGTGCATAAGGTCATCGCCGCCAAGGACTGACCCTACTCTTCCGCCTTCAAGGCTACGAACAAGCGCTCGAGCTCCGCATCCGGTGAAGGTGCGTGGCCGAGCGCTTTCGCTTTCTCCTGTGCGGCCGCGATGCGTTCAGTGGTGAGCGGGTGCGAGCTCAGGAACGACAATCCTTCGGGCATGTCCTGTGCTTCGCGCTCCAAGAGCTGCAAGAGCTTCAGCATCCCCTGCGGATCCAGACCGTCGGCCGTCATGCGCTCCATGCCCACAGCATCGGCCTCGCTCTCCAGTCCGCGGGTGTATGAAAGCCCGCGCAGGTCATCCGCACGTTCGGCAACGATGGTCATCAAGCTGCCCACGTCACCGATGATGAGCGAGAGGAAGACCGCACCGGACAATTCGCGCATGATGCCGCGCATGCTATGGCGCAGCTGCACGTGCGTGCCTTCGTGCGCCAACAAGGCAGCCAGCTCACCAGGTTCCTTCATGCGGTCCAGGATCCCGGTGTACACCACGATGTGCCCGCCCGGCAGGGCGAACGCGTTCACCTGGTCGTCCACCGCCACATGGTACTTCAGCGTGAAGTCCGGGGCAAGTTCCAGGCGGTCGCCGAAACGTTGGAGCGCTGCACTGCGTGCCGTGTCCAGCTGAAGGGTCGGGGCCATGGACGACCAATAGGCCTCCCCGATCCGTCGGTCGGCATCCACCGGCAGCAACGTCGCCATCCATCCCGCGAGCAAGGGCATCATCCAGACGTACGCCGCTATCCCGACAGCGATCAGGGAAAGCAGAAAGAGGACCGGTCGGCTGAAGAGCAGCGGCACCGTGGCGTCCGCCTTGCGGTGTTTCGCGGTGCGTTGGAAATGCTCCATGAAGTGGCGCTTCACCGCTTCGTCCTTGATGATCACCACCTGTGGCGGCATACCGAAGCTCAGGCGCAGCGCCCCGCCCGTTGCCTCCCAGCTGAAGCGGGGATCCTTGATGGGCCAGTTGTTCCGAACACCTTCATATTCCACCTCCAACAGCTCCATGGAGATCCATTGAACACGGGCCTCCTTTGGCAGGGAGGAAAGACCATCATAGAAAGTGACGTTGATCGGGCCGGTCATGGGAAATTCTTGGTGCAAAGCTGCGGAACACGATCTTTCGGGAACGGCTTCCGGTCACTCCCCCCTGCCGTTCATCCGCATGACACCAACGGACCCGATCGAATTCAGGCGCTCGCTCACCATCCTGCATGGCGCACTGTGCCTTGGCTGCGCGATGTTCATGGGTGTGGTCACCTTCCTCTGGAGCGAAGGGACAGTGCCCATGGGTCAAGGGGACCTTTCGGTCCTTTCGAATGTTGGGCTGGCCGCGGCCGTGTTACTGCCCACGTTAGCGATCGTCCTGTTCCGCCAGCGCATCCGAGCCCTCCCCCTTGGAGCCCCCTTCCCTGAACTGTCCAACGGGGTCCGGGCGGCCTGCATCCTTCACTGGGCCTTGATCGAAAGTGCGCTTTTCTTCAACCTCGTGATCTTCATGCTCAGCGCAATGCTCCCTGCTGCCGGCCTGGCCTTGGTGCTCTTGCTGTTGTTGATCCTCCGCGCCCCATCAGAGAAAAGGATCCAGCGTTGGCTGACCGGCACGGCCTGAACGGATGGAGGACCTTCTCTTTCTCCTTGTGGGCCTCCTTATGACCGGGATCTTCGCCATGCTGGGCGGTGTCTGGTCCAGGAAGAAGCGCTTCCTCGATGCGGACCAGCAGGCCGTCGTGCGCAAGTATGTCCCCTTCCACGCCAGCCTTCCACCAGAGGAACAGCAACGCTTCGAGCGGGTAGCCGGACGCTTCCTGAACGACAAGGAATGGCAGGGCGTCGGTATTGAGCTAAAAGAGGAGATGAAGGTTATGATCAGCGCCTGCGCTGCACAGTTGCTGCACGGCTTCGACGAGCGCATCACCTTGGCCCATTTCGACCGCATCATCGTATTCCCCGAGGCCTTTCGCGGACACCGCAAGGACCGTTACCATCAGGGCGAGGTGAACCCACGTGCCGGGGTGATCAAGATCTCGTGGGCGCATTTCCTCCAGGGCTACACCTTCTCCGGTGATGCCCACAACGTGGGGCTGCATGAAATGGCGCATGCCCTCTGGTTCGAGGATTTCATCCCCAACAACGAGGACGGTTTTCTGGATCCACTGCTGCTGCAGGATTGGAAGATCCTCGGTGACCAGGAGATGGCGGCCATCAGGGCCGGGAAGCCCAGCCTCCTTCGGGACTACGCCGCGACCAACCAGGAAGAGTTCTTCGCGGTGGCCGTGGAGTACTTTTTCGAGCGATCAGTAGCGTTCAAGACCGAACTGCCAGAGCTCTACACCGTGCTGAGCGGCTTGTTGAACCAGGACCCCTTGAACAGCAGAGCCTAAGGGCCTCAGGGCGAACTTCTCGCACCGCGTCGGCCGTGTCTGAAAACGAAGAACCCCGCTCTCGCGGGGTTCCTTTTCCTGTTGGCCGACCAGGGCTCGAACCTGGACTCTTCTGAACCAAAATCAGACGTGTTGCCAGTTACACCATCGGCCATCATCCGCATTCGCCCTGTTGCCGGGGCTTTGGATGCCTCTCCACGGGGGTCCGGCTTCCGAAATGCGGGGGCAAAAATAGAAAGATCCGCTGTTCCTCGACATCGTCCTGTACGGATACGACTTTCGGGTAATTTCGTCGCCTTAACGCCAGCCGGAAGCAATCCGACGGATCCAGGCCCCGGCGCCACCAACGAACGCTTCCCCCCGACTGACCCCTATGGACTTCAAGAAGCTCAACATTGCCACTGGATGGACCGTATTCCTGGTGGCTGCCTGGACGTATATCTCCACCATTGAGCCGACCGCCAGTTTCTGGGATTGCGGCGAGTTCATCGCCACGGCCTACAAGCTACAGGTGGGGCACCCCCCAGGAGCTCCTTTGTTCATGATCCTGGGCCGTATCGCCAGTGCCTTCGTGAGCGTGGAGAACGTGCCGGTGGCCATCAACGTCCTCAGCGCGCTATGCAGTGCCTTCACCATTCTGTTCCTGTTCTGGAGCATCACGCACATGGCCCGCAAGCTGGCCTTACGCGATGGCGGCGAGCTCACCTCTGGACAGCTCATCGCCGTGCTCGGCAGCGGCATCGTGGGTTCGCTGGCCTACACGTGGAGCGACAGCTTCTGGTTCAGTGCCGTGGAAGGCGAGGTGTACAGCATGTCCTCCTTCTTCACTGCTGTCACCTTCTGGGCCATCCTGAAGTGGGAAAGCGAGGCGGACGAGGCCCACAACACCCGTTGGCTCATCCTGATCTGCTACCTGCTCGGTCTCGGCATCGGCGTGCAGCTGCTGGCCTTGCTCTGCATCCCGCCCATCGCCCTGGTCTACTACTTCAAGAAGTTCAAGACCACGCCGAAAGGCGTGATCTACGCCTTGGTGATCAGCGCCTTGATCCTTGGAACCATCCAAAGCATCATCATTCCCGGCGTGGCCAAGGTGGGCTGCTGGTTCGAGCTGCTCTTCGTGAACGACTTCGGACTTCCCTTCAATACGGGCAACCTGGTGGGAGGCGTCCTCTTCATCGGCGCCATGGTCTGGGGTCTGATGTGGAGCCAGCGCAAGGGCAAGGCGATCCTGAACACGATCATCCTCGGCGTGGGCGTGATCCTCGTGGGCTACAGCACGTACGCGATGACGGTGATCCGCAGCCAGGCGAACCCGCCCATCGATGAGAACAACCCGGAGAACGTCTTCAACCTGGTGAGCTACCTGAACCGCGAGCAGTACGGCGACCGCCCGCTGCTGATGGGTCAGTTCTGGGATTCACCCATGGCCGACGATCGCGGCGATGGCTCCCCGGTGTACACGGCGACCTTCCAAGCCCAGAAGAACGGCCGTACGGTGAAGACCTTCTACGACAGCTGGAGCGCCCAGCACTACATGGAGGCCAACCCCGGGCTCACCCTCGAGCATTCGTACGTGATGACCGATGCCCGCAAAGGCACAGAGCCCATCTACGAGCCTGGCTTCACCATGGTGTTCCCCCGCATGTACAGCTCCCAGGCCAGCCACAAGGAGGAGTACAAGCGCTGGAGCGGCTTCAAGGGCACGCCCATTCGCACCACCGACCGCGAAGGCAAGCCCACCATCATCTACAAGCCCACCATGGGCGAGAACATCCAGTTCTTCCTCGACTACCAGGTGAACTGGATGTACTGGCGCTACTTCATGTGGAACTTCGCCGGTCGCCAGAACGACATCCAGGGCCACGGCAACATCATCGAGGGCAACTGGCTCAGCGGGGTGAAGGCGATCGATGCGCAGCGCCTTGGCAACCAGGATCTGCTGCCCCCGAGCATGACGGCGAACAAGGGCTTCAACAAGATGTTCCTACTTCCCCTCCTCTTGGGCAGGGTCGGCTTCGTGTACCAGCTGGTGCGCCACCTGCGCGACTGGACCGTGGTGATGCTGCTGTTCTTCTTCACGGGCATGGCCATCGTGATCTACCTGAACCAGCACCCCCTGCAACCGCGTGAACGGGACTATGCCTACGTTGGTTCGTTCTACGCCTTCGCGATATGGATCGGCCTCGGGGTCTTCGCCATTTTCGAGGCCGCCCGGTCGATCACCCAACGTGACCTGTTGATCGCTATCGGTGCCACGCTTGGCGTAGGTGCCTTGAAGTACCTGGTGGAAGCGGCTTCAGGCAACGACCATTCAGTTTCCTATGCCCTGTTCTACATGGCCATTTTGGCGGGTGCTGTGCTGGGCCTGATGCATCTGCTTGGACGTGTGATGCGCAACGAGAGCGTTCATGGCACGTTGGCCGCCTTGATCGGTCTCGTGGTGCCCGTGGTGATGCTACGCGCCGCATGGGACGACCACGACCGCAGCCACCGCACCCCGGCCCGCGATCTGGCCGCTGACTACTTGGAGAGCTGCGCCCCCAATGCCATCCTGTTCACCAACGGTGATAACGACACCTTCCCCTTGTGGTACGCGCAGGAAGTACAGGGCATCCGCACCGACGTACGGGTGGTGAACCTGAGCTTGCTGAACACCGACTGGTACATCGACCAGATGCGCCGCAAGGCCTACGAGAGCGACCCTGTTCCCTTCGCCATGGCACCGGAGAAATACCGCCAGGGAACGCGTGATGTGGTGGCGCTGCTACCCCGCGACAAGAACGGCGGCTACATGGACCTGAAAAAGGCCATGGCCTATGCCACGGACGACCGCAACATGCAGCCTCTCTTCTCACGTTCACAGAAGGACGCCTTCATCCCTGCGGACAAGTTCCGCATCGCTGCTGACAGCGCTTTCGTGTTCGGCCCGAAGGGCATGCTCACCATCAAGGACACCGCCGACTGGGTGCCTGAGGTAAAATGGCAGATCCGCAAGCAGATCGTGATGAAGAACCACTTCCTGCTATTGGACCTGCTGGCCAACAATGACTGGAAGCGGCCCATCTACTTCGCAGTGACCACCGGTCCCGACAGCTACATCAACCTGCAGAACTACTTCCGACTGGAAGGCCTCACCTACCGTCTGGTGCCTGCCTTCTCCAAGCAGCAGAACCCCAACTCCTACGGCTCTGTGGCCACGGATGTCATGTTCGACAACGTGATGAACAAGTTCAAGTGGGGCAACATGGACAGCAAGGAGGACATCTATCTGGATGAGAACATCCTCCGCATGACAACCAACCTGCGCCTCCAGCTGGCCACCCTGGCCGATGCACTCGCCGAAGAGGGCCGCAAGGCGGATGGCAAGAAGGTGCTCGACCTCTGCCTCGAGCGCATGCCCGAACGAAATGTGCCTTACGACCGTATCATGCTCCCTGTGATCGAGGCCTACTACCGCGTGGACGACAAGGCGACAGCCAGCAAGTTGACCGAACGGTTGTTCCAGATCATGGACGAGAACATGAACTTTTACCTCAGCCTGGAACCCGGCTACGCGGACAAGCTCTCCCAAGAGCTTGACATCACGCACGCCGTAATGGGGCGACTGGCCGCTAGCATCCAACGCTACGACGCTGCGAACCCGCTTGCTGCCGACCTGAAGAAACGCATGGAAGAGGTGGATGCCCGCTACAGCGCTTTGTTGGAGGCCATAGACATGGAAGGGCGGAAGACCGTGAAGATGAGCTTTTGATGCGCTTGCGCGTTGTCTCTCGCCTGCTTCCGCTGATCCAGCAATTGGATCGACGTATGCTGTGGCGCGTCAACACAACGGAGAAGTTGCTGTATATCACTTTCGATGATGGTCCCATCCCGGAATTGACACCGTGGGTGCTGGACACCTTGAAGGCGCACAACGCAAAGGCCACGTTCTTCTGCCTTGGTCGGAATGTGCACGCGCATCCCGAATTGTTCGAACGGCTGAAGGCCGAAGGACATGCTGTTGGCAACCACACGTGGGACCATCCAAGTGGCTGGCGATCGGACCGCAGCGCCTACTATCGCAGTGTGCTTCGCTGCCAACAGGTCATCGGCACCGACCTGTTCCGACCACCTTACGGGCGCGCCACCAACGGCCAGATCAATGCACTGCGGAAGCGCTTCAAACTGGTGATGTGGGATGTGCTCGCCGGCGACTTCGAGGAGCGCATGACCGGCGAGGATTGCTTTGAACTGGTGCGGGCCAAAGCGCGTCCGGGTTCGATCATCGTGTTCCACGACAACTTCCTATCCGAAGTGCGGATGCGCCACGCGCTGCCGCGCGTCCTGAAGTACTTCTCTGAAAAAGGCTATCGCTTCGAGGCGTTGCCTG
>JADZGG010000257.1 GCA_020854015.1 Flavobacteriales bacterium | reverse complement strand
GAAGGTGTTGCCCGAGCTCCTAGCCCTACGCGACCCGCATGCTTCGGTAAGCTACACCGTCCGGGCTGTCGACCCGAAGAACTGGAACGCGGAGTGGGAGCGGAGCTTCACCCCTGTGGAGGTCGGCACGGACGTCCGCATCCGCGCGGACTTCCACGAACCGGCCGAGGGCTACAAATACGAACTGATCATCACCCCGCGCATGGCCTTCGGCACGGGCCACCACGCCACCACCCGCATGATGGTGCAGGCGATGATGGGTCTTGATCTGAAGGGACAGGCGGTTTGCGACCTGGGCAGTGGTACGGCGGTACTTGCTGTGCTGGCGGAGAAGCTCGGTGCCACCGATGTGCTGGCCATCGACATTGATGCGCTCGCAGAGGAGAACGCCCGCGAGAACGTGGAGCGCAACGGTTGTCATGCCATCACTGTGGAAAAGGGGACCGTCGCTGATCTGAAGGGGCGCCGTTACGGCACTATTTTGGCGAACATCGAACGGAACACCTTGATGCGCGACATGGACGCCATGCGCGATGCATTGTTACCGGGCGGTGCCTTGTTGCTCAGTGGCTTCGTGGTGGGCGACCGCCACATGATGATCCAATGCGCAAAGGAGGCCGGACTGCTCGTGGAGGAACGGATGAACGAAGGCGAATGGGCCCTGATCGGATGCCGAAGACCACTCAATTGACCCACTTACTGCTGCGCTTGGTCGCAGCGCTGATCCTCTTTGTCGGTGTCCTGGCGGCGCAGGCACAGACCAAACCGTTCACGGACGATCAGGCCGTCTTCCTGCAGGAGGTAACCACCTTCCTGGTGGACGCGGACAAGAAGGAAGGCAAGCCCTTCGTGGAGCAGGTCTTCACGCCGGCCTGGAACGGTGGCTTCCTCTCGGCATCGCAGCGGACCAAGGTGGTGGAGATGGCGAACTTCATGTTGAAGAAGCGCTTCGAGGCCTTCCCGCACTTCCGCGATTACCTGGCCGCCGTGGCCGCCTTCTGCAACAGCGGTCGCAGCGCCGCCGAGTTCGATACGTGGATGAAAAGCCTGGACGCCATGGTCCAGAGCGGACGCAAGAAGAACTTCGCTTCGTTCATTGAGATGTGCGCGGGCCTGTTCAAGGACAACAGCCTGTACAAGAGCGCCAGCACGCAATGGCGATCCAGCAGCGGCGTCTTCACTTTCGAGTACGACACGGTGCCGAAGGTGGTCTTCCCGAAGCTCGACCTGATCTGCCTGGCGAAGGGCGATAGCGCGGTGATCAAGAACACCAGCGGCGTTTACTACCCGAGCGAGGAGATCTGGCGTGGTCGCGGTGGTCGCGTCACGTGGGCGCGGGCCGGGCTGAAGCCGGAGGCCACCTATGCCGAATGGTCGCACAGCTACGAGATCAAGGTGAAGAGCTCCACCTTCGAGGTCGATTCCGTACAGTTCAACGATCCTTACTTCGAGAAGACCTTGTTCGGCAAGATCACGGACAAGGTGCTGGCCAATGTGGAAGCCGACAACGCGAGCTACCCACGTTTTGAGAGCTATGACCGACGCATGAAGATCCGCGAGATCGTGGAAGGCATCGACTTCGAAGGTGGTTTCACCTTGCAAGGCGCCAAGCTGCAAGGCTACGGCACCAAGGAGGAGCCTGCCTTCCTCACCTTCTACCGCGACAAGCGCCCCTTCATCATCACCAAGGGTCTCCTCTTCACCATCGAGCCCGAGCGCATCACCAGTCAGGATGTGAGCATGACCCTTCGCCTGGAGAAGGATTCGATCTTCCATCCGAGCGTGAGCCTTCGGTACTTGAAGGACAAGAAGCAGCTCAGCCTGATCAAGAAGGACGAGGGCCTTAGCAAGGGACCGTTCTACGACACCTTCCACGACCTTGATATGTACTTCGAGATGCTCACGTGGAAGCAGGGCGACCCGCTCGTTCAGCTGGGCAACCTGCAGGGCAGCTCGCAGACCAAGGCTTCCTTCGAGAGCTACAACTACTTCAAGGACAAGCGCTACACGGCCATGCTTGGCGTGGATGCTGTGCACCCCTTGGTGCGCTTGCGCGATCACCAAAAGAAGGTGGGCGATGTGTTCACGGCGACCGATTTCGCTGTGGCCACGCGGCTGCAGAAGCCGCAGGTGATCCCCATGCTGATCGACATGGCCAACAAGGGCTACATCGACTACGATCCGGAGTCGGAGGTGGTAACGGTGAAGCCCCGCTTGCATGAGCACGTCCTCGCCAGCGCCGGTAAGGTGGACTATGATGTGCTCCAGTTCAACAGCAACAGTGACGACGGCATCAACGGCACCATCAACCTGCTCAACAGTGATCTTGCGCTGAAAGGCGTTGCGCGCATCATCCTCAGCGACTCGCAGGACGTGAAGATCTTCCCGAGCGAGAAGCTCGTGACCGTGAAGAAGGACCGCGACTTCTCCTTTGGTGGAGCGGTGCAGGCGGGTAAGCTCACGTTCTACGGAAAGGAATACTATTTCCACTACGCGCCCTTCATCATCGACCTGCTCAACGTGGACTCCGTCAGCTTCATGGCCGACAGCTTTGACAAGGACGAGAACGGGCTCACCCACCTGGTGCGGGTGAAGAACGTGCTGGAGAAAGTGTTCGGCACCTTGGAGATCGATGCGCCTTCCAACAAGAGCGGCCTGCAACAGGAGAAGTACCCACAGTTCCCCAAGTTCAACAGCTCCAAGGAGAGCTATGTGTTCTACGACCGCGGCGCCATTCAGAAGGGCGTGTATCTCCGCGACAAGTTCTACTACAAGAGCGATCCGTTCCAGATCGACAGCTTGGACAACTTCACCAACGACGGTCTCACGTTCACCGGTACGCTGGTCTCGGCCGGGATCTTCCCGGACATCCGTGAGCCACTGCGCTTGCAGAAGGATTACGCGCTGGGCTTCGTGCGTCCCACGGGCGATGGTGGCTTGCCGCTCTATGGCAAGAAAGCCAAGTT
>JADZGG010000256.1 GCA_020854015.1 Flavobacteriales bacterium | reverse complement strand
TTGTGCTTGGTGAGGTCCTCCACTTCAACCGGGCGGAAGGTGCCCAGGCCGATGTGCAGGGTGACGTCGGCGAAGTGCATGCCTTTCAGTTCCATGCGCTTCATCAGCTCACGGCTGAAGTGCAGGCCGGCCGTAGGGGCGGCCACGGCGCCTTCGTTGCGGGCGTAGATGGTCTGGTAGCGCTCAGCGTCGCTGGCCTCCAGGTCACGCTTGATGTAGTGGGGCAGGGGCGTTTCGCCCATCTCGGTGATGGTGCGCTTGAACTCCTCGTAGGTGCCATCGAACAGGAAGCGCAGCGTGCGGCCACGGCTCGTGGTGTTGTCGATCACCTCAGCGACCAGCTCATCGTCCTTGCCGAAGTAGAGCTTGTTGCCGATGCGGATCTTGCGGGCGGGGTCCACGATCACGTCCCACAGCAGGCTGTCGCGGTTCAGTTCGCGCAGCAGGAACACCTCGATCTTGGCGCCGGTCTTTTCCTTGTTGCCCCACATGCGCGCGGGGAACACCTTGGTGTCGTTGCGGATGAAGGTGTCGCCATCATCGAAGTAGTCGATGAGGTTCTTGAATTTCTTGTGCTCGATCTTGCCGGTCTTGCGGTCCAGCACCATCAGCCGGCTGCCGTCGCGGTCCTTGCTGGGATAGAGAGCGATCTGCTCCTTGGGGAGCGTGAACTTGAAGGAGGTAAGCTTCATGGGAGGTTGCAGGGCTTACAGGCCCTTGCTTCTGGTTTTGGGGCGCCGAAGATAGTGCGATCGTGAAGCGAACGTTAACCGCCATGATGCTCAGCTTGTTGGCTGCAGCTTCACCCATTCATCGAACCAGGCCGACCACTGTTCCGGGGTGCGGGCGTCGGCGATCAGGAAGGAGCCACTGCGGGTGCGGCGCAGGGCGTTGAGGTAGCCGCCACAGCCCAATGCCTGCCCGATGTCGTGGGCCAGGGACCGGATGTAGGTGCCCTTGCTGCAGTCCACCTCGATCGTCACGTCGCGCCCGCTGATGCCCATGAGCTCCAGCCGGTCGATGCGGACGGGTGCCTTGGCCAGGTCCACATGCTCGCCCTTGCGCGCCAGGTGGTAGGCCCGTTCGCCCTCGAAGCGCTTGGCGCTGAAGTTCGGCGGCCTTTGGTGCATCTCCCCGGTGAAACGTTCCAGGACGGCACGGATGTCGGCCTCACTGAGGTGTTCCCAAGGCTTGGCATCCTCCTCTTCGGTCTCCGCGTCGTAGCTGGCTGTGATGGCGCCCAAGCGCACGGTGGCCACGTAGGCCTTGTCCTCCCCTGAAAGGCCGGGCAGCAACTTGGTGCAGGAGCCGGTGCCGATGATCAGCAGTCCGCTGGCCAAGGGGTCCAGGGTGCCGGCGTGGCCCACCTTCACCCGGTGTCCGCAGAGCTTCCGCAGGGTGCCGCGCACCTTGCCCACCACGTTGAAGCTCGTCCAGGTCACCGGCTTGTCCACCAGCATGATCGCGCCAGCGGCAGGGTCCAGGCCGTCGAGTGTCATACCATGCTCAGGTTGGTACACATGGCGATCAGGGCGATAAGCACGCCGCCTACCACAATGCGGTACCAGCCGAAGAGCCCGAAGCCGTGCTTGGTGAGGAAGCCGACGAAGCCTTTGATGGCCAGCAAGGCCACGATGAAGGCCACCACGTTTCCCACGGCGAAGAGCTTCCAATGCTCCGGGGTGAAGGTGCCGCCGTCGTCGATGTAGTCCCACATGCTCTTGGCGGTGGCCGCGGCCATGGTGGGCACGGCGAGCAGGAAGCTGAACTCCGCAGCCTGCTTGCGGCTGAGCTTGCGCGTGAGGCCTCCGATGATGGTGGCGGCGCTGCGGCTCACCCCGGGGATCATAGCGATCACTTGGAAGCATCCGATCACCAGGGCGTCCAGCCAGGTGATGGGGCGGTCGCGGTCCTCGCCGTCGTGCGGGAAAAGCCGGTCGATGAAGAGGAAGAAGATGCCGCCCAGCAGCAGGGCCATGGCCACCACGCCGACGTTCTCCAGCAGCAGGTCGATCTGCGATTTGAAGGTGAGGCCCATGATGGCGGCTGGAATGAAACCCATGATCAGCAAGGGGTACACGGTGAGCGTTTCGAAGAACCGGCGCCAGTACAGCACCACCACGCTGAGGATGGCCCCGAACTGGATGGCCACGGTGAAGAGCTTCACGAAATCGTCCGCAGCGATGCCCATGAGGGTGCTGCCGATGATCATGTGCCCGGTGCTGCTCACCGGCAGGAACTCGGTGAGCCCTTCGATGATGGCGATGAGGATGGCCTGGAGGATGGTCATGAATGGAAAGCGGCCAGCTCAAGAGGCCGGCCGCGAAAGTGCGTTAAAAGACATGGACTAGCTCACCACTTTCTTCAGGATGGCGTAGGCCACGAAGAGGTAACCGATCACGCAGACGATGGGGGCCACGGTGATGCGGCGCGTGCTGAAGATCTCCTCGGCGTTGAACACGTTGGGGTCGCCACTGCCACCGCCGCTCATCAGGGTGTAGCCCACCACCAGAATGCCCAGTCCGATCAGCAGCAACCGGTAGTTGGTGCGGGTGAACGGCATTTGGTTGTCGTGCTCGTTGGCCATGGCTCAGCTGAAGTTCAGTTCGTCGGTGTTCATGCGAAGGTAGCGCCTCACGGCGAACCACGTGCTGAGCAAGCTGATCAACAGGCCCAGGACCAACACTCCAGCGAACAGGATCCCCAAGGCCCGCACGTCGGTGAAGGCCAGCAGATCGGGCACGTAGTTGCGGGCCAGCGCCAGCATGCCCACCAGCAGTCCGATGGCCAGCACCGACGCCACCAGCCCCTGCCACAGGCTGCGCCCCAGGAAGGGCCGCTTGATGAACCATTGCGTGGCGCCCACCAGGTGCATGGTACGGATCAGGAAGCGCTTGCTGTAGATGCTGAGGCGGATGGTGTTGTTGATCAAGGCCACGGCGATGATCAGCAGCAGCAGGCAGAACAGCCCCCCGATCAGGGTCAGCTTCTTCAAGTTGGCATCCACGTTCTCCAGCACGGTGGCGTTGTAGCTCACATCGCCGGTGCGATGGTCCTGCCGCAGGTGCTCGGCGATCCACTTCATGCTGTCGGGCTGTGCGTAGGCCGGCTTCAGGTGCAGCTGGATGCTGGCGGTGAGCGGGTTGGTGCCGGTAACGCCCAGGAAATCCTCACCCAGCTCCTTCTTCATCAGCTCCGCCGCCTCGTCCGCCGTGATGAAGCCCGTGCTGGCCGTAAAAGGCTGGGTGTCCAGCAGCTTGCGGAACTGCATCACGTCCACCTCCTTCACGTCGCGCTCCATCATCACTTCCATCACCATCGTCTCGCGCAGGTACTGCTCGATGGCCCGCCCGTTCAGCGCCAGCCAGCCCAGCACGCCCAGCATGAAGAGCACCAAGGTGATGCCGATGATGGTGCCCACCCCGCTGTTGCGGGACCGCAGCTTGGAAGGCCGGTCGTTGCTCATTCGGAGGCCAAATGTAGCGGCGCGCCACCCGCGGCTCCGGAGGCACGGATCGCGATGTCAACAAGAGGAAGGGAATAGTGCCCAGTAGGTAGAACCCGCCCCTGCGCCTGCGCCTGCTCCTGCCCCTGCTCCTGCCCCTGCTCCTGCGCACTGGTTACCTTCGCAGGCTTTCAACAACGGACATGGCCTACGAGCACAAGGAGATCGAGAAGAAGTGGCGCGATGAATGGCGGAAGCGTGGAACCTACCGCGTGGAGAATGACGTCACGAAGCCGAAGTACTACGTGCTCGACATGTTCCCGTACCCCAGCGGCGCCGGCCTGCATGTGGGGCACCCACTTGGCTACATCGCCAGCGACATCGTTTCGCGCTTCAAGCGGCACAGCGGCTTCAACGTGCTGCACCCCATGGGCTACGACAGCTTCGGGCTGCCCGCCGAGCAGTATGCCATCCAGACCGGTCAGCACCCGGCCAAGACCACCGAGGTCAACATTGCCCGCTACCGCGAACAGCTGGACCGCATCGGCTTCAGCTTCGATTGGAGCCGCGAGGTGCGCACCAGCGATCCCGCCTACTACCGCTGGACGCAGTGGGTCTTCCTGCAGCTCTTCGACAGCTGGTACAACATCGAGGTGAAGCGCGCTGAGCCCATCACCAGCCTCATCCGCCGCTTCGAGGACAACGGCTTCAGCGGCATCGACCGCCGCCGCCTCACGGGCGACGAGGATATGGAGGCGCCGACCTTCACCGCCGAGGAATGGAAGGCCTTCAACCCGCGCGAACAGGAGTCCGTGCTGCAGTACTTCCGCCTGGCCTACCGCAGCGAGGCCTGGGTGAACTGGTGTCCCGCACTGGGCACCGTGCTCGCCAACGACGAGGTGAAGGATGGCGT
>JADZGG010000255.1 GCA_020854015.1 Flavobacteriales bacterium | reverse complement strand
TTGCCGTCGTTCCAGTTGTGCCAGTAGCCCACCAGGTCGGGGCCTTGTGCGCGGCCTGAAATGGCAAGAAGAAAGGCAAGGAGCCCGAGGGGACGAAGGAACATGGTCGTTCAGTGGATCACTGCTTGATGAAGCGGGCATGCACCCGCGTCTCATCCAGCCGCACGAAGTAAGCCCCTGGTTCCAAAGCAGCGACGGAGATCGGTCCGCATCGTGGGAAGGCCAACACCACGCGCCCACCGGCATCGGTGATGGTCCCGGAGCCGTTCCGCGTTCCCCCGCCGAAGTTGATGTTCAAGAGGTCCTCGGTGGGAATAGGCCATATCTGCAAAGCTTCGGTCGTTTCCACATTCTCCGCGAATCCGACACCCGGTGCCAGCGTCCACCCGATGTCCTGCATCATGGCGATGCACAGCGGACCGGGCCAGTGGTTCGCAGCGCCTGGGGAACTGAATGGCGTCATCAGTTCGTTGGGGTTGCCGACCGGATAGGTGGCTTCGTTCAAGTGCACGCAGCTGCTGCCGAGCGCGTAGGTGGTCGGGGCGTAGATACGGGGCGCGTTCCCTGCGTTCGCTGCCATCACCAAAGGACCATTGAAGTAGATCTGGTGGCCGGTCATGGCGGAGCCAAGCACAGTGCCCGGATTCGCCATCATGGTCAGCGGTCCGTCCTGCAGGTCGTTCAGATAGCGGTCGAAGATGCCCGGCAACGTGTCGAGCTGCGGCCAAGGGAAACTGGTGGTGAGCGGCGCGAAGTCCGAGGCTTGCAGGGTGCCCAGGGAGCCTTGGTTGCCCATTTTCTTGCTTAGCCCAACGAAGCCAAGGCCATGTCCGAGCTCATGCAACGCGACTGAGACGAGGTCGTATTCACCGGCTCCGGGGTTGCCGTCCGTGCCCGTGTACCAGCTGGCGGTGATGTTCAGGAAGATGTCGATGTCGCTTTCCCCCGTGTTCAGTTCCGTGCCGGTGATGCTGTTGGCCAACGCCGTGGCATACCAGGTCTGCGGAAGTGGCGCACCACTGAAATCACGACGCCCGTTGGGGAAGGTGATCCCCAGCGCGTTCGCACCGAGCGGAAAGAAAGTGACGCGCACCTTGATGGGCACCGCGCTCTCCAAGATGCCTCCCCAGATCTCTGCAGCATGTTCGATCGCCGTGGCCTGTGCGGCGGTGGAGTTCACGTGGGTGACAGTGAAGGTGGCGGCGTGGCTGCTCTGGGCGAGTGCCACGCCGGCAACGATCAGTGTGCCGACGAGTCGTGAGAGGGCCATGCTTTGCGCGGTTGTCAGATGATCATTGAAGCTCCGGCGAAACGACCTTCAACGGGGCGATGCCCTTCATTTCAGAAGGTGGCACAGCTCGTACGGTCGCATACCAGTTGCGGTCCAGTTCGATCTTGGCCTTCTTCACCTTGCCGGTCGCGATCACCTTCCAATCGCGACCGATGGTGGTAAGCATCGGCTTCCCGTTCATGGTGATCATTACCTGCATCTGGAAGGTGTCGATGCAGTTCGTCCAACGCGCCAGGAGCTGCTTGTTGGCGACGCCCCACTCAAGCACCGGCACTCGGATGGTGCGCAGGTACTGGTCGAAGAGCGGTGTCAGGTCGCTCTTGCTGTAGCTGTTCATGAAGTCTTCGATCTCTGCCGAGGTCACGACCTTGTGCCGGTACTTGCGCTGCATCTCCAGCAGCATCGCCTTGAACTTCTCTTCGCCGATGATCTGCCGCACCATGTGCACCACGCTGGCGCCCTTGTAGTACATGTCGCCGCTGCCTTCGCGGTTCATGTCATAGGGCCCGATCACAGGCTTGTCGTTACCGATGTTGCGGCGTACGCCCACGAGGTATTCCTCCGCCGCGTCCTTGCCGCTCTGGCATTCGGTGTAGAGCACTTCGCTGTACATGGTGAAGCCCTCGTGCACCCACATGTCCGCGATGTCCGCCGTGGTGATGCTGTTGCCGAACCACTCATGCCCGCTCTCGTGGATGATGATGTAGTCCCACTTGTTACCCCAGCCGCTACCGCTGAGGTCCATGCCCAAGTAGCCGTTCACGAAGCCATTGCCGTAGGCCACGGCGCTCTGGTGCTCCATGCCCAAGTGAGGCGCCTCCACCAGCTTGTAGCCGTCCTCGTACCAGGGGAAGGGTCCCATCCATTGCTCGAAGCAGGCGAGCATCGGCTTCACCTGTTGGAACTGTTGCTTCGCCTTGTCGAGGTCCTGTTCGAGCACCCAATAGTCGCAATCCAGCGGGCCGTTCAGGCCGGCGTACACTTCACCGAAGTGCGCGTACTTGCCGATGTAGGGGATGAGGTTGTAGGTGTTGATGGGGCTGCTCACGGCCCAGTTCCAGGTGCTTGTGCCATCGCCGTTGTTCACGGTGCTGCGCAGGCGTCCGTTGCCCACGGCCACCAGGCTGTCCGGCACGGTGATGTGCAGTGCGGCGCCGTTGTCGGGCTCGTCGCTCTGGTGGTCCTTGCAGGGGTACCAAACGCTGGCGCCAAGACCCTGGCATGCCACGCTCGCCCAAGGGTTTCCGCGCTTGTCTTTCTTCCAGATCCAGCCACCGTCCCAGGGCGGGTTCTTCGCGGCGCGCGGCTTCCCGTGGTAGTGCACGCGCAGTGTGTTCGCTTCACCGGCGCTCAAGGCAAGCGGAAGGTCCACCCACACCACGTTCTCC
Organism: Flavobacteriales bacterium; assembly: GCA_020854015.1. Classification (GTDB taxonomy): domain Bacteria; phylum Bacteroidota; class Bacteroidia; order Flavobacteriales_F; family PHOS-HE28; genus PHOS-HE28. Next base: position 14,058 of record JADZGG010000255.1, on the reverse strand, counting down.
TCGTGCTTGAAGCTCACGGGCCGGTCCTCGATGGCGAGCGCTCCGTTGCGGTAGGCCTGCACTTCGTAGGTGATGCTATCGACCACCAAGGGCTGCTGCAGGTCGAGTTGCATACGCTGGCCCTTGTTCAACGCCACGAAGGCGATGATCGTGGTGCCTTGGATGGTGCGCGCGCTGAGGTCGGGTTTCACCGTGACATCATAGAAGGTGGCATCCCACCAGGCACGCCCCGGACCGATGCTTCCGCGTAGGCTGTCGGTGTGCAGCTTAAGCAAAGCTGAAGGCGATGCGGCGTCAAGCACCTGGGCGCTCGCAGGTAACGACCACAGAGCAAGGATCGAGGAGCACAAGATCACGTAGCGCATGGAGACGAAGTTCGGAACGGACAGGGCGATGGGGCGATGGAGCGGTGTCACAAGGTTCAGGCCGTGTTCAGCGCACTTCGATCTCGTCCAGGAACATCCACGACGGGTTGCCCGCGCCAGGGAAGCCCTCGGGGATCTTTCCGGGGTGCTTCACGGTGAAGCGGATGTAGCGGGTTTTCGCAACGACATCGAACTTGAACGCCCTGCGACCAACACCGGGCTTCACCTTGTGCGAGCCCTGCAGCGCGAAGGTCTTGCCGTCGTTGCTCGTGCTGAACTCCACTTGGTCCGGCATGTGGATCCAGCTGTAGGTCTCGTTGAGCGCACCGATCCCCACCGTGCGAACATCCTGCTCGCTGCCGAGGTCCACGGTGATGGTGACGCTTCCGCGCCAGCCGAGCCACTCGGTGTTCACGCGTTTCTCACCAGCGCTGATGCCATCGACAAGGGTGAAGGCGCCGCCTTCCGCGTAGCGTTCGTTGGGCTGTTCGCTGAGGGTGATCTTCTGTGCGGTGGCCTTGTTGAACAGGAAGCGGCGCTTCGAGATGGGACCGGTGAGGCCTTCGCGTTGGATCCAGCCGTGCAGTTCGCGATCGCTGTTGATGATCACCGGGGCCGAATAGACCGCAAGGCCGGCCATGCTCTCATCGTACGGTGGTGCCATCTCCGTCATGCTGAAGTTTCCTCCGGATGCCAGGTTCATCTCAACGGCGATCTCCCCGGGCTTGGGCCCTTGCTTGGGGCGGATGCTCACTTGGTAAAGGCTCTTGCTAGCGCTCACCTTCATGGCGTCCAGCTTGGGGAACTCGTTCTGCAACCGGCTGATGAAGTCGGCCTCGTCCCGCTTCGCCCTCGGTGTCCACAGCACTTCCGCCAGGGCCAACATGCGCGGCACGGCCATGTACTCCACGTGTTCGGGCGTGAGGATGTACTCGGTCCATACGTTGCCCTGTGCGCCGAGGATGTACTTCGCTTCCTCCGTGTTCAGCTCGGTGGGGATGGGCTCGTAGCTGTACACTTTCTGAACCGTGGTGTAGCCGCCGATCGCCAGGGGCTCGTTCGCGGGATCGCCTTGGTAGTGGTCGAAGTAGCAGTGGCTGCCGGGGCTCATCACCACGTTGTGCTTCTGCTTGGCTGCGGCCACGCCGCCTTCGGTGCCGCGCCAGCTCATCACGGCTGCGTTCGGTGCCAGCCCACCTTCGAGGATCTCGTCCCAGCCGATGATCTTCCGGCCCTTGCTGTTCACGAACGCCTCGATGCGTTGCACGAAGTCGCTCTGCAGCTCGTGTTCGTCCTTCAGCCCTTTCGCCTTCATGCGGGCCTGGCACTTCGGGCATTTCTTCCAGCTTTCCTTTGGACACTCATCGCCACCGATATGGATGATCTCGCTGGGGAAGAGGGCCATCACCTCCGTCAGCACGTCCTCCATGAAACGGACGGTGCTGTCATTCCCGGCGCAGAACACCTCCTCGAACACGCCCCAACCCTTGTTCACCGCGTAGGGCCCGCCGGTGCAGCCGAGTTCTGGGTAGGCCGCCAGCGCCGCCAAGGCATGACCGGGCATCTCGATCTCCGGCACCACGTTGATGTACCGCGCCTTCGCGTAGGCCACCACCTCCCTGATCTGCTCCTGTGTGTAGAAGCCGCCGTAGGCCGTGCTGTCGTATTCACGTCGGCTGTAGGGTCCCACTTGGCTGCCGCTGCGCCACGCGCCGACCTCGGTGAGCTTCGGGTACTTCTTGATCTCGATCCGCCAGCCCTGGTCGTCGGTCAGGTGCCAGTGAAAGCTGTTCATCTTGTAACGCGCCAGCAGGTCGATGTACTTCTTCGTGAATTCCACCGTCCAGAAGTGCCGACAGGCGTCGAGGTGCATGCCGCGCCAGGGGAAGCGGGGGCTGTCGGTGATGGACATGCACGGCAGCTCCGTTGAGGTTCGTCCCTCCTCAAAGAGCTGCGCGAGGGTGCGGCTTCCGCGGTAGAGCCCGGCCTCGTCCACGGCGACAAGGGCGATGTGCTTCGTGGTGACCGTCAGGGAATACCATTCCGCGGGCAGGAGGGTGTCCGGCCGGATCAGGTCCAGGGACAGATCGTTAGGGTCCATGCACTCCTGAAGGCTGGGGGAGAGGGTCAGCTCCAAGTCAGCCCCGATCAGTTCGACGAGCGCCGGGTCCACCTCCGAGCCCGCTCTGACCGACAGCGGGCATTGCAGGTCCATTGTGCCTTGGGTGAGGCTCAGCGCCGCCGGCTTGGGGATGAGGTTGTGCTGGGCCGTGGCGAGGTTGACCAGGCTGATGGCCAACAGGGTGGGAATGAGGGGGTAGCGCTTCACGGCGGAAAGATGGCGATGTTCGTGCCACGGCGGTGTGTACCGGGGGCAAAGTGCTCCCGAAGGGGTTGTGGGATCGGGATGATCGGCTACATTTGCGGCCCCTTAACAGTGAGGGGATTAACAACAACCGCGACATGCCAACTCGCATCCGCCTTCAGAGGAAAGGCAAGAAAGGCCAGCCTTACTACCACATCGTAGTGGCTGATCAGCGCGCTCCGCGCGACGGGAAGTACATCGAGAGGATCGGTGCCTATGACCCCAACCAGAACCCCGCATTCGTTGAGATCGATCGCGAGAAGGCGCTCGATTGGATGCAGAAGGGTGCCCAGCCCACGGACACCTGCCGTGCGATCCTGAGCTACACCGGTCTGGTGTACAAGAACCACCTGCAGGGCGGCGTGACGAAAGGCGCCTTCACCCAAGAAGAGGCCGACCGTCGCTTCGACATCTGGCTGAACGAGAAGAACACCAAGATCGAGGCGAAGCGCACGAAGCTTTCCACCGGTGCCGAGCAGGCCAACAAGGCCCGCCTCGATGCTGAGAAGAAGAAGGCCGAGGAAATGGCCGCGAAGCTCAGCGCCAAGCTGGCCGCTGCCGCCTATGTGCCGCCCGCGACAGTAGAAGAGGCCGCTCCTGAGGCTCCTGCCGAAGAAGCTGCCCCCGAAGCTGAGGCTCCTGCCGCCGAGTAATTCGGTCCCATGACATCGCTCGAAGCCCCGTCCCACCGACGGGGCTTCGTCATTCCGGGGCCTGCCAATCGAAGATGCGGTCCATGCGCACCCACTTCTCGCCGGGCTTGGCGAAGGGCAGGGGCTGTTGGTAGGTGGCCATCAGGTCCTCCCATTCCTGCACACGCGGGGGCAGTGCGGCGCCACCGCCATCGGTGGCTGCGCCTGTGTCGCTGTCCACGATCATGAACAGGCGGTTCCCGGCGCGGTGGATGGAACAGCTGCGGATGCCCTGTTGCTTCAGGTGCTCCAGCACTTCGGGCCACACCGCGCGGTGCCAGGCCTCGTACGCCGCGATCAGCGCCGGTTCGTTCTTCAGGTCGAGGGCATAGCAGGTGGTCATGGAACGGCGGGTTGGCGCACGGTGCGCGCGAAGAGCAGTACGGCCACGAAGCAGAGCAGCGGCACCAGGTAAGCGAATTGGATGCCGTGCAGGTCGCTGATCGCGCCCATCATCGGGGGAATGACCGCGCCTCCCACGATGCTCATCACCAGCAGGGAGGAACCCAGTTTCGTGTCGCGGCCCAAGCCTTCGAGGCTCAGGGAGAAAATGGTGGGGAACATGATGCTCATGAAGAGCTCCACGCCTAGCAATGCGATCACGGCTGTAACGCCAGGGGCGATCATCGCAACCCCCACGAGCACCAAGGCGCCCGCCGTGCACAGCGCCAACAGCGTGGGTGCAGCCATCCACCGCAGCAGCGCCGAGCCCAGGAAGCGGCCGAGCATGAAGAGCAGTAACCCGGTGCCGAGCAGGTTGGCAGCATCCTTTTCACCAAATCCGCCCACCTGTCCGGCGAAGCGGATGAAGAAGCTGGCCACGCCTACCTGAGCGCCCACGTAGCAGAACTGTGCGAACACGCCGCGCTGGAGGCGGCGCCACGCCTGAGGGTCGCGCTCACCGATGCCTCCTCCATCGTCCACGATCTCGGGCAAGTGGACCATCAGAAAGAGCACCGCCACCAGCAGTACCACCATCCCGATGACCAGGTAAGGCACGCGTACGGCCAGCGCTTCATGAGTGAGGTAGGCTTCAAGGTCGGCCGGTGCCATGGCCCTCGTAGCCTCCTCCGACAAGCGGGTGCCGCTGAGGATGAAGCGCCCACCGAGCATGGCAGCGAGCGATGCCCCCAACCCGTTGAACGCCTGGGCGAAGTTGAGCCGGCGGGGTGCAGTGGCCGGGTCGCCCAGCACGCTGATGTAAGGGTTGGCCGCGGTCTCCAGGAAGGTGAGGCCGCTGGCGATGACGAACAGCGCGCTGAGGAAGAAGGGGTATGAGCGGAGCGTGGCGGCGGGCCAGAAGAGGAAGGTGCCGGTGGCGAAGAGCAGCAGCCCGCCCACGATCCCCGCCTTGTAGCCGTAGCGCTTCATCAGCGCCCCCGCAGGCAGGGCCATCACGAAGTAGGCGATGAAGAAGGCCGAATCCACCAAGGCTGAGCGCAGATCGGTGAGCTGCAACGCCTTCCGCAGGTGGGGGATGAGGATGGGGTTGAGGTTGTGCGCCAGGGCCCACAGGAAGAACAGGCTCGTGACGAGCGCGATGGCGGTGCGGTTATTCGTCATGGTTCGATCAACCACAGATGGACACGGATGAACACAGATGGGATCTCCGGGCGCATTGATCAGTGTCCATCAGCGTTCATCCGTGGTTCGCTTTCAGTAGCCCCCGCGACGGATCTTGATGCGCAGCGCGCCGGGCACCTCCTCCCGCCGCACGAGGATGAGGTAACCACCACCGCCAGCGCCGCTTAGTTTCCATCCCAAGGCCCCGGGCGCATGCTTCGCGATCACCGCACGGATCCCTTCATCCACCATGTGCGGGAACATGGCCACCTGCGCTTCGAACGAGGCTCTGAACGCCGTGCCGAAAGCCACGGCGTCCTTCGCATGGATGGCGTTCCAGCAGGCATCTGCTGCATCCGCCAGCGCCTTCGCACCTGCTGCATCGATGCGTGTGCCGCTCAGCACGCTGTATCCTTCGCCGCGCGGACCGAGCGGCACCAGCTGCAGGTGGTCCTCGATGAAGGTGAGCACGTCTGCATCATGAACGCTCTCAATGTGCGTGGGCCAGTAGCCGCCTTCGAAATGCAGCTTGTTCAGTCCGGGGAACACGATGCCGATGCTGTCCTGCGAACCGCTCACCTCGGTGGTGCCGGGTGGATTCTCGTAGCCGAAGAGCACTTTCGCCAGCTGTTCACGGTCGCCGTCGGGCAGGTGTGTACGCCAGAGCTCCATCGCCTTCTTCCGCGTGCTGCTGCTCATGCCGCTGCGGTCGTTGAAGTCGTGCGTGGGTTCGATGCTCACGGTGAGCACACTGCCTGCATAGTGCTTCGACACGAATGGCTGATCGAGCCAACCGCCCGCCAGGTCAAGCCGGAAGGGGATGGTGCATTCGTTCCGCAGGTCCGTGGTGCTGCGGGCCTTCAGTCCGGGGTGCGGTATGCGCTCCAGCACTAAATAGCGTGTGCCGTGCTTCGCGCAGAGGGTGGCCTTGGCCTCGGCGTGCCCGTCGCTGTTCACCACGAACACGTCCGGCTTGATCGCTGCGAACTCGTTCAGGAAGTCCATCTGCCCGCCGCCACTGTTGATGTGGACCGCGCTCACGCAGCCCAAGGCTTCCAGCATGTACTTCCGTTCCTGTTGGTCGTTGATGGGCCAGCGTCCCTTCAGCGCGTGCACCGTGGCATCGCTTCCGATGCAGACGTGCAGGTCACCGTGCTTGGCGGCCTCTCGAAGGAAGGCCACATGCCCGCTGTGCAGCAGGTCGAAGCAGCCGGTCACCATCACACAGGAAGGTTCCATGGACAGCAAGTATACCCGAACGGTCCGTTGCACCTAATTTCGGATCACGATGGAAGAGGAAAGCCTGCACCGGTTGGGGAAGCTCGGCAAGCCTTGGGGACACCAAGGTGAGTTGACCGTACACCTCGATGACCTCGGTCCAGAGGACCTCAACCACACGGGCACGTTCTTCGTGGAGATCGATGGCCAGCATGTGCCTTTCGCTTATTCCAAATTGCATGAGAAAGGGCCGCATGTGCTGGTGAAGTTCGAGGACTTCGCCGATCCGCAGGCCGCATCCATCCTGGTGGACCGTGAGCTCTTCGCACCGCCCGGCCACTTCAGCGATGCCAGCGATGAGAGCTGGGACCCCGAGGAGTTCATTGGCATGGTGGTGAAGGATGAGGTGCATGGCGAGCTCGGCGAGGTCACCGGCATGGAGGGCACTGGCAAGAACCCCGTGCTCGTGATCCTGCACGGTGAGGTGGAGGTGATGGTGCCGCTGGTGGAGGAGATGATCGTGGACATCGACATGGAGGAACGCGCCATGACCATCCGCACGCCGGATGGCCTGATCGATCTGTACCGCAATGCCTAGGATCCAGATGTAGGTTGTCACATCTGCTGACCATGCCCAGCGATCCCTTTCAATTCAAGCAGTTCAGTATCCACCAGGACCGGTGTGCGCTAAAGGTGGGCACGGACAGTGTCGTGCTCGGTGCGTGGACGAACGTGGAAGGAGCGAAGCGCATCCTTGACATCGGGACAGGGACAGGTGTGCTCGCGCTGATGGCCGCGCAGCGGACCTCCGACGCGCACGTCGATGCCGTGGAGATCGATGATGCTTCGGCAGGGCAGGCGGCGGAGAACGTTGCTGGAAGTCCTTGGTCCGGTCGAATGCGTGTGCATCGCCTCGATGTCCGCCGCATGAGCGCATCGGAGCCCTACGACCTGATCCTCTGCAACCCGCCCTTCTACGCCGGGGAAATGGATTCACCCGATGCGCGGAAGGGCTTGGCCAAGCACAGTGGTGAGCTGAGCTTCGAGGAACTGATCGAAGCGGTTCGAAAGCTCCTTGCTGATGAGGGGCGCTTCACCTGCATCATCCCGCTGAACCGGGAGGAAGAGCTGGTCGAGCTCGCGGAGGGGGCTTGGCTGGGGCTGGAGCGACGCTGCGTGTTGCACTACCTCGAAGGGCGACCCCCCAAGCGCGTGCTGCTCGAATTCGTGCGTGGCGGCGGTGCTGCGGAAAAGGAGGAGCTTACAGTGGAGCGCGCACCCGGCCAGTTCACCGAAGGCTATCGCGCGCTGTTGAAGGATTTCATGCTGAAGTTCTGAGGCTCACGCCTCCACCTCGGTCTCCAAGATGCACGCAACGTGCTTCTCAAGGTCTTTCAGGGTCAGGCCCAAGGTCCCAATAGTCCCGGAGTGAGCGCATCCCCTTTCGCTTTCCGCTCAAGTACGAGCTGAGCAGGACCATGCAGCCCAGAATACCAAGGATGATGAGTCCGATATAAGACCTGATGGAGTAGCGTGTGCAAAGCAGAGACTTGTACAGAGTGGGACCCAATGAGGTCCGCTCGATGGATTCTTGCACGAAGCATGGTGTAGCGCCCAATAGTGCGAGTAGTAAAGAGCCCAATGTGATAATCGAGCCGACTTGGAAGAAGAAAGACGACACCGATTTTCCGGTTCGTGGGATGAAGCAACTGAAGGCGGAACCGGCCAGACTTAGGATCGGGAACCACTTCAAGAATCCATAGATAGGGCTGTGGAGCTCACGCATGAAGGGCTCATAGAGGGAACTCGTGCAAGAGGCCACATAGCCTGCCGCTAGAAAGCAGACGGCCAGTAAAGCAAGTAACAGCCTCAATGAATTCGGGACATTCATCTCACGCATCCACCTCCGTCTCCTCGAAGCGCACCCCATGCTTCTCCAGCTCGTCGAGGATCGGCTCGTAGATGTGCGCCTTCAGCGGCAACAGCACGCCATGCTCATGGATCTGTCCATTCAGCACCAGCTTGCAGGCCATGGCGATCGGCAGCCCCACGGTGCGGGCCATCGCAGTATGCACACGGTCCTTGCCGGTGACGGAGAGCGAAGCGTGGATCTCCTGGTGGATGCCTTCCACCGTGTAGCGGAAACGGTGCCACATCACCACGAGGTCCTTGTCGTCCTCGCCGAGCTTCCATTTCTGTTCCAACAGGTGTTGCAAGGTGGCCGCTGGTGATCGTCCGGTCACGCCGATGCGCCCATCTCCGAACAGGCCGAGCCAATCCAACTTCGCCATGGCTTCACCTTTCGGGTCCAGTCCGAGGTAGTGGGCCAGGTTGGCGCGGGTGCTGCGCGTCGCATCGTGCGGCAGGAAGGCGTTGAGGTAGTCGGTCCAGGTGGCGTGCTCGTCCAGCTCCATCGCGAAACTGTCATCGGTGCAGCCAAGTTGCACGAAGGCGTCCCAAGCCTCGCAATAGCCGGCCTTGCGCAGGGTGCCGCGCTGTAGGGTCGGGATCCCGTCGAGGCCATAGTGGCTGCGGTACTTCAAGCTGTCGCGGTTCGAATAGCCATCGAAGTCGCCGGTGCCGGGCACATGGATCCGCACCGTCTGTTGAAAGAGCTTGTGGTAGGGGATGTACTTGGTGATGCCGTCGCGGATGTACTTCGCGCTTCCGCCTTGTCCTGCGAGGATCACGTTGCGTGGGTTCCAGCTGAACTTGTAGCCCCAGGGATTGTCGTCGCTCTCCGGCGCCACCAGCCCCCCGCAATAGCTTTCGAAGGCTTCCATGCGGCCGCCTTCCTTCCGTACCCGGTCCAGGATGCGCATGGCGCTCATGTGGTCGATGCCGGGGTCCAGGCCCATCTCGTTCAGCACGATCAGCCCGGCGGCCTTCAGCTCGGTGTCCATGGCCCATAGCGCATCGGGCACGTAGCTGGGGGTGATCACGTGCTTGTGCAGGCGAAGGCAGTCCTTCAGTACATCCATGTGCATGAAGGCGGGCAGCATGCTGATCACCAGGTCGTGCCGTGAGATGATCGCTGCGCGGGCATCGGGGTCGGTGGCGTCCAGGGCCACGGCCTGCGAGACCTCGGGTCCTTCATGCACCATGGCTTGTGCGTTGGCGAGCTCACGGTCCGCTACGGTCACGCGCCATTCCTGCTGATCGGCGTGGGTGATGAGGTAGTGGATCAGGGAGCTGGCGCTCCGGCCGGCACCGAGGATGAGGATGTTGCGCATGGGGTGTCCAATGGTCTACCGCAAAGGTGCAACGCGATCCGCGCCCGGAACATGCATCTTTGCCGCGCACCCATGGCGCTAAGTTCCCCCCTGCTCGAGCAGGCCGTCGACCAGCTGGCCACGCTCCCCGGCGTGGGACGGCGCACCGCAATGCGTTTCGCACTGGAACTGTTGCGTCGGGAGCCCGCCGAAGTGGTCCGCCTGTCCGAGGCCATCCGTCGCCTGCGCGAGGAGGTGCGCTTCTGTCAGGAATGCTGCAACATCAGTGACCATGCCGTCTGCGAGATCTGCTCCGACCCGAACCGCGACCGTTCGCTGGTCTGCGTGGTGGAGGACATCCGCGACGTGATCGCCATCGAGAACACCCGCCAGTTCAAGGGGCTCTACCATGTCCTGGGCGGCGTGATCAGTCCTATGGACGGCATCGGCCCGGACGACCTGAACACCAAGGAGCTTTTCGACCGGATCGCGCAGGGCGAAGTGAAAGAGGTGGTGTTGGCCCTTGGCGCCACCTTGGAAGGTGATACCACGAGCTTCTACTTGAACCGGCGGATCAAGGAGCAGGGCGTCGACGTGTCCATGATCGCCCGCGGCATAAGCGTGGGCGGCGAGCTTGAGAACGTGGATGAGCTAACCCTGGGCCGTAGCATCATGGACCGGAAGCCATACGAACAGAGCGTGAAACGAGGATGACATGTGCCCATATGCACATGTGCCCATGAGCACATGAAACTCTCCGTCATCATTGTCAACTACAACGTCCGGGCCTACCTGGAACAGTGCTTGCGCACGGTCTCGGAGGCTATGAAGGGCATTGATGGTGACGTGTTCGTGGTGGACAACCTGAGCACGGATGGCAGCGTGGAGATGGTGCGGGAGAAGTTTCCGGCGGTGAAGCTCATCGCCAACCAAGAGAACGTCGGCTTTTCCCGCGCGAACAACCAAGCCATCCGCGAGAGCCGTGCGGAGTATGTGGTACTGTTGAATCCCGATACCGTGGTGGGGGAGGACGTGTTCCGCAAGGTGATCGCGTTCATGGACGCGCATCCGAAGGCCGGTGGCTTGGGCGTGAAGATGATCGACGGAACCGGACGCTTCCTGCCGGAGAGCAAGCGCGGTCTTCCTACACCTTCCGTGGCCTTCTACAAGATCATCGGCCTCACCCGTTTGTTCCCACGCAGCAAGGTCTTCGGGCGCTACCACCTGGGTCACCTGAAGGAGAACGAGGCCGCCCCGATCGAGATCTTGTCCGGTGCCTGCATGTTCATGCGGAAGCGAACGCTCGACGAGGTGGGACTGCTGGACGAGAGCTTCTTCATGTACGGCGAGGACATCGACCTCAGCTACCGGATCATGCTGGGCGGTTATGAGAACTGGTATTTCCCGGACGCACGGATCATCCACTACAAGGGCGAGAGCACCAAGAAGAGCAGTGTGAACTACGTCTTCGTGTTCTATTACGCCATGGCCATTTTCGCCAAGAAGCACTTCACCCGGAAACGTCCGGACCTGCTCGCTGCGGTGATCAATGCGAGCATCTACCTCAGTGCGGCTGGGGCGATCGTCATGCGGTTCTTGAAGCGGGCGTTGCTGCCGATGTTGGATGTTGTGGCCATTGTAACGACCATCCTATTGGTTTTTGGAAAGCTGATTCCGAACAAGGTCGGGAGCCTTCCTCCACTCGCCTTTGCGAGCTTGCTGGTCCTGATGTGTTTTGCGTTGATGGGGAGCTACGACCTGCCCACCCGTCTCATGAATGTGTTCAAGGGCAGCGCTCTCTTCGCAGTGACGGGCTTTATGTTGTTCATGCGTGAGCGGCAAGTTGGGGATGGCCTCTTGGATGCTACCATGTTCATAGTGTTCATTTCGGTCCTGGTGGCCTTGGCTGGTGCTAGCGTTCGAATGGTTTTGCATTGGCTTCGCATCAAACCCTTCACACTTCGTGCTCTCGATCGCAAGCGTATCCTGTCCATAGGCAGCGCGGAAGAGAACCGGTTAGCGCTGGCCCTGCTGTGGCAGACGCACTTCGGGCTTGGCAGGCAGGAACAACGTTCTGTAGCGGAGGCCCAGGGGCAGCTGGCCGAGGTCGAGATGCAGCGCCAGATCCGGAAGCAGGGCATGGATGAGGTGGTGTTCTGCGCCAAGGACATGGCTTGGGGACGCATCATTGAACTGATGGAGAAGTTGAGCCGGACCCGCGCCACCTTCAAGATCGCCCAACCAGGCTCGGACTTCATCATCGGCCCCAACAGCATCGAAAGCGTGCAGGACCTGCTCGTGATGGAAGAACACGCCATTTTCAGCGCCGCTGGAAGAAGGCGGAAGCGGATCGTGGACGTCGCGCTGTCCTTGCTCTTGATCCTGGGGCTGCCCATTCTCATCTGGTGGGTGCGGGAGAAGGGCGCTTTCCTGCGGAACTTGGGACGGGTGCTTGTGGGGAGGGCCAGCTGGGTCGGATTTCATCCTGACCGCCACCGCAGTTTCAAGTTGCCTCGAATGAAGCCTGGCGTGATCGACCCGATCAGGGCCCAAGGGCTTCCTGCCGATCCCCTCACCGTGGACCGGGTGAACATCACGTACGCCAAGGACTATCAGCCCTGGTCGGACGTGCGCTGGACGCTGCGATCCCTGGCCACCTTGGGGCACTGACCGCGGTGTTGACCGTTCGCGATGGACAACGGACGAAGCGGGCATGTGCACCCACACGCTTCCGCAGGTACATTTGCGCACCGCAACCGTTCCCATGTCCCAGATCGACATCCTGCTGCCCAAGATGGGCGAGAGCGTGGCCGAAGCCACGATCATCAAATGGCTCAAGAACGAAGGTGATCATGTGGCCGCCGACGAGCCCATTGTGGAGATCGCCACGGACAAGGTGGACAGTGAGGTTCCGGCCCCACAGGACGGCATTCTGCTGAAACGCCTGGTGAACGACGGTGATGTGGTGAAGGTGGGGCAGTTGATCGCCCACATTGGTACGGCCGGTGAGGCTAAGAGCGCGGCTCCCGCGGCAGCACCTTCAACAGCCGCGAGCAACGGTCGCCCTGTTGCAACGCCACAGCCTGCTGCAGCTACCATTCCCACAGCGCCGATCGGCAAATCGGGCCCTGGTGGCAAGTTCTACAGTCCCTTGGTACGGAACATCGCCCAAAGCGAAGGCGTCTCCCTGTCGGAACTGGAGTCCATCGCTGGGTCCGGCCAAGGCGGACGTGTCACCAAACGCGACATCCTCGACTTCCTTCCGCAGCGCGGTTCAATCCCTTCCCCTGCTGCTGCCGTTTCAGCCGGTCCGGCACCTGTTGCCTCGGCCGTCCCTGCAACGACCGCGGCCAAGCCCGCCGCGCCCAAGTTGGTTCCCGGCCCTGGCGACGAGCTCATCGAGATGGACCGCATGCGCAAGCTGATCGCCGACCACATGGTGATGAGCAAGGCCACCAGCCCGCACGTCACCAGCTTCGTGGAGGCGGATGTCACCAACCTGGTGCTCTGGCGCGATCGGGTGAAGGGACCGTTCGAAAAGCGTGAGGGGGAGAAGATCACGTTCACCCCCGTTTTCATCATGGCCATCGCCCAAGCGATCAAGGAGATGCCGATGATCAACGTTCAGGTGGATGGACAGACCATCATCAAGAAGAAGGACATCAACATCGGCATGGCGGCCGCGTTGCCCACCGGCAACCTGATCGTGCCTGTGATCAAGAACGCCGATCGGTACAACCTGACCGGACTGGCCAAAGCGGTGAACGACATGGCCAAACGCGCTCGTGAAGGCAAGCTGGCACCCGATGAGATCAGTGGAGGCACCTACACGGTCACCAACGTCGGCACCTTCGGCAATGTCCTTGGTACCCCGATCATCAACCAGCCTCAAGTGGCCATCATGGCGATGGGCGCTATCCGTAAGAAGCCAGCGGTATTGGAGACGCCATCGGGCGATGTCATCGCCATCCGGCACATGATGTTCCTGAGCCACAGCTACGACCACCGCGTGGTGGATGGAGCGCTCGGTGGCCGCTTTGTGCGGAGGGTTGCCGACATCCTGGAAGCGTGGAGCCTCGATCAGGACTTCTAGGCCTTCCATGGCAAGGGAAAAAAGCTACTTTTAGCCGCTGACCGCACTGACGGCAGTTGAATCGACCTGCGCATGAACTACGGGTACACAGCATTGTTTTCCTTGGGCTTGATCTGCCTCTCCACGCAGGTCAAGGCACAAGGCGAGAACACCACCTTCCAGTGGAAGTTCGAGGAAGCCAACAAGATGATGGAGGAGCGGTTCTACAACCAATCCGCCGAGATCTGGAAAGAACTGGTGGAGGCCCAACCGGAGAACTCCAATCTGAACTGGAAGTTGGGATACTCCTACATGAACTCCTACGACCAGAAGGAGAAGGCGTTGCCCTACCTCAAGACCGCTGCCGAGAAGCGCGCCTCCAACTACGGGGGCTTCAACACGTCCGGTTACGACCCCTTCGATTCCAAGGAGGTGAACGCCCCCATGGAAGTCGACTACTGGCTGGGGAAAGCCTATCACCTGGACGGGCAATTCGACAAGGCCGATGAGTACTACAACAAGTTCGTTGCCGAGGCTGATCCGAAGCACGAGCTGATCACGCAGGCCAAAC
>JADZGG010000254.1 GCA_020854015.1 Flavobacteriales bacterium | reverse complement strand
GGGTACGACGCCTTTCATCGATACGCTCATCAGCACAACGGCGAATTGCACCTATGACTTCGCCTTCAGCCCCATCAACAATTCCGGCTGGGTGAACGTGGAGATCTCCTGCGATGGCGGCATCAACTGGACATGGGATTCGTTGGGCTTCTCTGCGGCCCCTGTGGATTCGTTGGTGATCAACTTCAATGGTGGTGGTCTCATCACCGATTGCCTTGGTGTTCCGGGCGGTCCGAACATGCCGGGCACGCCTTGCAGCGACAACAACCCCAACACCATCAACGACACTTGGACCCCCGGCTGTGCTTGTGTGGGCGTACCCTTGCCTCCGACCTGCCAGGCCTCCTTCACCATCTCCAACTCCTCACCGTGGGTGATGAACTTGGACAATACGAGCACAGGCATGGCCCCGATGCTCTACGACTGGTATTTGCCCGACGGCTCTTCGAGCGCCCAGAACAGCCTCTACTTCGTGTTCACCACCCCGGGCACCTACGGCGTGTGCCTCACCATCGTCACTTGGGACAATTGCACCAGCACCATATGCGATACGGTGTACGTGGACAGCAACGGCACCGTCGCCACCACCCCTGCCTTCTATGACTGCTTCGGCTACCCGAACGGACCGAACCTGCCCGGTACGCCTTGCAGTGACAACAACCCCAACACCATCAACGACACATGGAGCCCTACCTGCACGTGTGTTGGAACTCCTTTGCCCCCGAACTGCCAGGCTGATTTCGGCATCTGGCAACCTTCGACATGGGTGATGGGGCTCTCGAACGCGAGCACGGGGATGGGTCCCCTAGTCTTCAATTGGTATCTGCCTGACGGTTCAACGAGCAACTCGAGCAGCCCCACGTATACGTTCACCGCACCTGGCACCTACGGGGTATGCCTCACCATCACCCCGGCCGATGCGTGCACGAGCACGCTGTGCGATACAGTGTTCGTGGATACCGCTGGCGTGATCACACAGGCACCCTACTACTACGACTGCCTTGGTGTACCCAATGGGCCAGCAGTGCAAGGCACACCTTGTCAGATCCCGGGCACCATTCTTCAAGGCGCATGGGACCTGAACTGTGTGTGTGACACGACCAATGTGCTCCTGTTCGACTGCCTCAACTACCTCAACGGTCCGAACATGCCAGGAACGCCTTGCAACGATGGCGATACGCTGACCGTTCAGGATACGTGGAGCATGAGCTGCGCGTGTGTAGGTGTTCCAGTGAACTACTACGACTGCATGGGTGTGCTGAACGGCCCTGATCTGCCAGGCGCGCCGTGCAACGACAATGATCCGCTGACCGTGAACGACACCTGGGATGCGAACTGTGCATGCACAGGCGGTGTCCTACAGCCATGCAACGCCGACTTCTGGGTGCTGCAAGCCTATACCATCGATTCACTGAACAGTGTTCCTGTGCCCACGCCTTACGAACTGTGGATCTGGAACTTGAGCAGCGGCGGCAGCGGCGTGTACAGCTTCTTCTGGAACTTCGGTGATGGCAGCTCCAGCACGGATGCCTTCCCCACACATACTTACGCTGGCAATGGACCATACAACTTGTGCCTCACCATTTCCGATACCACGGGCTGCCAGAGCACATACTGCGACAGCGTTTCGATCGACGGGAACGGTCTGTACACGGGCATGCTCGGAGTGGGCAGCGACCGCCAGAACGGCTTCACCATCAATGTGAAGATCCCGCAGATCAACGGAGTAACCGATGCGGTGCTGGCTGAAGGCATCGCCACCTGGCCGAACCCCGCGACCGATGAACTGAACATCGCTTTGACCAACGCTTTGAGCGGAACTGCGGATGTGACCGTGATGGACCTGGAAGGGCGCATGGTAATGGCGGAACGCCACATGCTCGCCAACGGTCGGAACCAACTTCTCCTACGCACCGCCACGCTCAGCCCCGGCATGTACGTGGTGCGCATTGGCAACGGAACCTCCTTCATCAGCCAACGCTTCGTGAAAACGAACTGAGCGAGCATACCGAAGTGGAAGGGCGTCCTGAACAGGGGCGCCCTTCCGCGCATCGCACCCCATGATCACCGACGCGCTCATCGCCCGTTGTATCCGGAGGGATCCGAAGGCGCAGCATGAGCTCTACACGGCAATGTATCCCAAGCTGATGGCCATCTGCTGCCGTTACGAGCGCAACCGGCAGGACGCGGCCGCAACGATGAACATGGGCTTCCTGAAGATCCTGGAGCGCATCGACACCCGCCGTCCGGAGGTGCCCTTCGAACCATGGGCCCGGCGCATAGTGATCAACACGGTGATCGATTCCTTCCGTCGCAACAAGGAGCGCAAGGCGCAGGAAACAATGGACGTAGCGATCGATGACGCCGACCACCGCGAGGTGAACGGCTATCTGCAACACATGGAAGCCGAGGCCTTCGCCGAGCTTCTCCAACGCCTTCCCCCGATGTCACGCAACGTCTTCAACCTCTTCGCGATCGATGGCTATGCACACGCGGAGATCTCGGAGCTGCTGGGCATCAGCGAAGGCACATCGAAGTGGCATGTGAGCCACGCCCGCAGCATTCTTCAACAGGCGATCGCCACGCTGGCCGGATCGCGCACCATCAACGCTTCCATCCGATGAAGCAGGACAACGAATTCGACGAACTGGCCCGGCGCAAGCTGGAGGAACGCACGTTCCCGTACGACGAGGCCAACTGGCTTGAGGTGCAACGCGCGCTCGAAGCGGAACGCCGTCGCCGCCGTGGCATGTACTGGTCGCTGGCGGCAGGTCTGCTCCTGTTGGTCGGTGTGGGCACCTGGTGGCGCGCAGCGAACAGTTCCGCAGACCCTGCGCCCGCTGAGGTCGCGAACACAGCGACAACGCCCGAGGTGACCGTTGCCCCCGCAGAACAGGCAACACAAGCCACGACCAACGCGCCTGAGCCTATGGCCACCCCGCCACCGGCAACGACCGAACGGCCTGCAACTGTGCAGCAACCGCGCGTGACCTCCAACGCCGCACCAGTTGAACAGAAGAACACGAAACCCGCATCTCGCAAGCGCACTTCCTCCTCCAGCCCACGAACACAGACCGCAAACACACCGGCCGCTGCGAATGCCGGTATGCAATTCCCTGCATCATCGAGCGGAGAACCGGAGCCACCTCCTGTTAAACCAACACCCTTAACGATAGCGAACACGGCAACCACGGAACCATCAGGAGGGACCATCACTCCGGTGGATACGGCCACTCCAGGGCCTGAACCTGATCCGATCCTTGTTGTTTCGACCGTGACACCGCAGGATACGGCCCCCATCACCAACACGGGCGTTCCGGATCCCGTTGTTGCCACTACCACGACGCCGAAGGACAGCACGCTTGCCACTGCTTCTACCCCGCAGGACTCAGCCGTTACGCCACCCGCATTGCCTCCCAGTACGCCGATCCTTCCGCCGAAACCATGGGAGATCACCGCGCTGGGCGGTCTGCTCACCTCCACGAGCACATACACCGGCGGCACCAGCGCGATCTGGGGTGAAAGTCTCACAGGCGAACGCTCCACAGGCTTCGGGCTTGAAGTGATGCACCTAGATCGTCATTTCGGCTATGGCACCGGCCTGCACTACACCAGCTACAGCGAGCACATCAGCAGCCCGGACAAGTACGCGGATGTCACCAGTTACCAGGATGCGTTCTTCCTGACGGCCGTGGACACGACGGTGCTGGCGGTCACGGACACCATCTTCCAGCAAGGCCAGTACTACTACGTGACCACCCCGATCACCACGACCATTTTCGTGCTGGACCAAACGGTGGACACCGTGATCACGAACATGCGCGTACAGCAAGCGAAAGAGCATGTGAACTCGCTGAGCTACTTGGAGGTGCCCCTGCTCCTTGATGCACATACCGGAAAGGGTCACTGGAGCTTCGGAGTGCGTGGCGGCCCGACGATCGGGCTGCTCACCGGCAAGCGTGGCTCCTTGCCGGACAATGTGCTCGACGGCTTTGTGGACTACGCCGACCAATCCTTCCGCTCGTATGCGCTCGGCTATGTGGCACGGGCCTATATGCGTTATGGCTTCTGTTCGGCCTGGTCCGTGGGCATCGAACCCACGATCCGTGGTCATTTCACCGATGCTTATGAGAACTACGGGCTTACGCGCCGCTCCTCGGGCTTTGGTGCCATGCTCAGCTTGAGCTACAAGTTGCGCTGATGGCCTGCTATCCGGAAGGCGATGTTGTTCCGCATCTTCGCGGCTCTTCAACAACGCCCATGACCGACCCGAAGAACCTGCCTGCCTTCAGTCCGAACGGCCATGTGCTCGCCGTGATCGAGATCCCTGCGGGCACGAGCGATAAGCGCGAATACGACCCGTCTTCGAAGAGCTTTCTGGTGAACCTGCGCGACGGCAAGCCCAGGCGCATCAGCTTCCTGCCCTACCCCGCCAACTACGGCTTCATACCTGGAACCTTGATGGATGAGGCACAAGGCGGCGACGGCGATGCGCTGGACCTTTTCGTGCTTTGCCCGGCGCTTCCAGTGGGCACCGTGCTGGAGGTGGAACCTATCGGCATCATCGAGCTCATCGACGACAACGAACGCGACGACAAGCTCGTAGCCCTACCCGTCGACCGAAGCCTGTTGACCATGGACGTCGACGACATCAGCGAACTGCCGCAAGGCGTGCAGGACATCCTCACCACCTGGCTCACCAACTACGACCCGATGGACAGTGCGCGGGTGATCGGTGTGAAGGGAAAGGAAGCGGCTCTGGAGGCGGTGCGCCAGTGGCTCGTGAAGTGATCACTCCACCACCAAGCGTGTGGTGAGCCGCAGCATTCCCTTCGTAGCCGCGACGAGGTAGATGCCCTTGGCCAGGCCGGTCAGATCCAACGTGGTCCTTGTGCCCATTGCTGCACCCGGTGCGAGCACGAGCTGCCCTAGGCCATCGTAGATCCGAAGCTCCGCGCCAACCGGCATTCCTTCGAAGGTGACCTCATCATGAGCGGGGTTGGGCGCAAGCACCAGTCCCGCGAAGGCTCCCTCGCCCAGCCCAACCGAACACTTCTCGCTGGCGCAATACACGATGCCCTGATCCACAGTTCCCGTATTGGTATCGATGAACGGTGGTACCGAAACCGCCGGTGTCTCGTCACAGAAGTCAAGCGTGCCGATCAGATCGCCATTGTTCACAGTGATGCCGCTCACGCAGATGGCACCGCCGCCTGTGATCGTGCCGTCGTTCATGAAATTCCCGTTCACACGGATCAGTCCACCGCCGCCGATATCCACGTCGTCATCATTGAAGAAGTTGCCGTTCACCTCGATGATGCCGGGTGACTCGAGCAACCAGTCGATGTCGAGATCTCCGATGAGGTACAATGTGCCTTCATTCAGGACCGGCTGCGTGATCGCCAAAAAGCCCGTGGAGGCGAACCCCATCCAACCGGAGGGGGTGATGTGCACCCAAGCGTTGGTGAGCGTGATGCTGTTCTGTATGGTGACGTGGTGGGCGATCTCCACACTATCGGCCACTGAAGGCACGCAGTTGCAGGCCCAGGTGTTCGGGTCGTACCAGATACCGTCCTGTGCGCTCTGATAGAGTTGCGCACTGATCCCGAGCGGCAGCGAAAAACCTAAGGCAACGATCGATCCTCGCATACCGAAAGATAATCCAACCTCATTCTTTCACGAAGCGTACTACACCCCTAAGACCGTTATTGCGGATCTCAATGAGGTAGAGCCCTTGGGCCAACGCATCGATCTGTAGCACGATGCGGCCATCCACCTGGCGATGCGCAGGAACTTGAACAAGTTCACCCACTGCATTGTGCAGCAAGAGCTCGGCTTTCCCGTGGAATGCACCTGTCAAGGTCAATTCATTGGAAGCGGGCACAGGAAAAGCTTCCACATCCAACACAGTGTCTCCTTCCTTCACGCCTGTGGCGCAGAGCGAGTTCTGACAGAACGTGATCGTCGGCGCAACGAATGTGGCGCCTCCATCAACGAAAGGAGGTGTGGTCGTCGTCGGCGTGAGGTCACACAGATCGATGCTTCCGGTGAGCGGACCTTGAATGTTGGAGCTGTCCGTGATGCAGATCTGACCCATGCCGTCGATCGCGCTGCCAACGCCATTGCTGAAATTCCCGGTCACCAGCAAAGTTCCACCGTCCAATTGAACACCCAGTCCGGCATAGAGACCACCACCCGCCATCACGGTGCCGGTGATGAGCAACGGGCATCCCGTGGCCAGGTAGTTCGTGGTGCTGAGGACCCCGTTCACTTCGAGTCCGCCGCCGGGGTTGCAGTAGATGTACCCTGGGCTCAATTGCTCCAGATGGCCCGGGGGGCCAACGAACAACATGGGCCCGAACCCCAAGGGACCGCTGAACGTCACATGGTGCATCACGAACACGTTCGATGGGATCGGCGGAACGCAGGTACAATCCCAGGTCGCAGGATCGGTCCATGCACCGTCCTGAACGGACATGATGGTCTGTGAGATGACCGGGGAAGAGACAGCGAGCACAGCAGCAGCGGCGAGCGTTCGGATCATGACAAGGGAGTTCTGCATTGAATGACGCTATACAGATGACCTTGCGTTGCCCGGTCAGCCCCGCAGTTCAGCCCCCACCTCTTTCTCAAAGGTGGCACGAATGCGTCTCATGGCCTTGTCCACCTTCTCGTCGGTCAGGGTCTTTTCAGCATCCTGCAGCATGAAGCTGAGCGCATAGCTCTTCTTGCCCGCAGGAAGCTTGTCGCCTTCGTAGACATCGAACAGGTCCACGCTCAGGAGCAGCTTGCGTTCGGCCTGAAGCGCCAACTTCTCAAGCTGTGCGTAGGTCACACCTTTATCAAGCAAGAGGCTCAGGTCGCGGCGTACGGAGGGGAAGCGGGACACCTCGGCGTAGGTGATGCGCTTCGATGCGATCTGCTGCAACCACACCGCGTCGTTCAGCTCGGCGAAGAACACAGGCTGCGCGACATCAAAGGCTTTGGCCACGACAGGCTTCACCGCACCGATCACCGCCAGCGTGACATTCTTGCGCTGTATGCCGACGGCTCCATCGAGCAGCGGATGTTCCACGGGTTGCGCCGTCATGCCCTCGATGCCCAACCGCTCGACCAGCAATTCCACCTCGGCCTTCACATCACCGGAAGCACTGCGATCATCCTCGGCGTCCCAGCGTTCACGCCAGCGGCGGCCTGTGACCAGCAATGCCGTGCGATCCTCTTCACGCGTTGAACCGTTCTCCGAAACATAGACACGACCCTTCTCGAACAGGCGAAGATCACGACGCTGGCGTGCGATGTTGTGCACAGCGGCACCGAGCAGACCGAACAACATGGTCGGCCGAAGCACATCGAGCTCGTTGCTGAGCGGATTCAGCAGGCGCACCAGGTCACTTTCCGTGGCGGCACCCAGCTTCATGGTGCGCTCGCCGTTCACCAGCGAAGGTGTCATCACCTCGTTGAAACCACGTGCGGCCAGGTGACCGGCAAGGGTCTGTTGAAGGCCTTCGAGCGTGGCGGTGTCCTTCATCACGGCAGGCACCATCAAGCGTTCGGGCACAGGGATCCGATCGAAACCGTGGATGCGGAGCACTTCCTCCACCAGGTCGGCTTCGCGGTGCACATCCACGCGGTAAGGCGGCACCTGCACTTCCACCATTCGCTCGGTGCGCGAGGCGATGCGGCAATCGAGAAGTTGCAGGATCCGCACCACGTCATCGTGCCCGATGGCCACACCACAGAGCCTGTCCACGTTGGCGAAATGCACCTTCACATGACGCCAGGGGATCTCGTGAGCAAGAAGGTCAGTAATGTCGGAGCTCACCTTCGCACCCGCCACTTCACGCAGCAGCATCGCCGCACGTTCCATGGCCACAAGCGTGATCTCGGGATCAACGCCGCGCTCGAAACGGAACGAGGCATCGGTGTTCAACGCATGGCGACGGGCGGTGCGACGAACGCTGATCGCATCGAAGCAGGCGCTTTCGAGGAAGACGGCAGTGGTGCCTTCGGTGACGCCGCTCGCCAGACCACCGAACACCCCGGCGATGCATAGTGGTCCGTTGGGGTCGGCGATCATCAGGTCCTCCGCATCGAGCTTGCGTTCCTTGCCGTCCAGGGTGACGAAGGCCGTGCCAGCGGGCATGTAGCGCACAATGATCTTTCCGTCGGCAATGCGGTCCGCATCGAACGCATGCAGCGGCTGACCCAGCTCGTGCTGCACGAAGTTGGTAACGTCCACCACGTTGTTGATCGGCTTCAGGCCGATGCTGTTCAGCCGTTCGCGGAGCCACTCCGGCGAAGGACCCACCTTTACGTTCGTGAGCGTGAGGCCGGCGTAGCGAGGTGCGGCGTGCGGTGCCTGCACATCAACGGAAACACGGCGCGCATCATCATCCTTCGTGAATGCGGAAACATCGGGCATGCGTGCCGATACTTCGCGGCCAGTGCGGTAGCGAAGGGCCGCGGCCAGATCGCGGGCCACTCCGAGGTGGCTCATGGCGTCGGCGCGGTTGGGGGTAAGACCGATCTCGAACACGTGATCGGCGCGTAGACCGAGCACATCGGCGGCCGCGGTACCGATACGCGCCTCGGGATCAAGTACCATGATGCCGGCATGGCTCTGGCCCAGTCCAAGCTCATCTTCAGCGCAGATCATGCCATGGCTTTCCACGCCACGGATCTTCGACTTCTTGATCACGATGCTGTTGCCGTCGGTCATGTATAGTGTTGCGCCCACCAAGGCCACCAGCACTTTCTGACCTTCCGCCACGTTCGGTGCGCCGCACACGATCTGCAGGTGCTCACCTCCACCCACGTCCACACGGGTTATGCTCAGACGGTCCGCATCCGGGTGCTTGGCGCACTCCAACACATGACCCACCACCACACCCGTCAACATGCCCTTCACAGGTTCCAACGGCTCCACGCTCTCCACCTCCAATCCGATACTGGTCAGCACATCCGCTACTTCACGGGGCGAAAGGCCATCGAGGTCGATCAGGGTCTTCAGCCAGTTCCAGGAGATGCGCATGGGGAGGTCGGAAAAAGGGTCGGCGAAGATACCAAAGCCGCCGGGGGCGCGTGTACTTTAGGGCTGTGGAATACATCGTCCTTTCCATACCGCTCTTCTTCCTGCTCATGGGGGTGGAACTGGCTTGGAGCGCCTGGACCGGACGACATGTGTACCGACTGAACGACTTCATCGCGAACTTGGGCTGCGGCCTCGGCTCGCAGGTGGTGGGGGCGTTCACTAAAGCGTTGGTCTTCGCGGCCTATCTGTGGACCTATGATCATGGTCGGATCCTGACCTTACCGAGCACAGCGCTCACATGGATCACGGCCTTCCTGCTTGTGGACCTGCTCTACTACTGGTTCCACCGCCTCAGCCACGAGGTCAACTTCCTCTGGGCCGCCCACATCGTACACCATCAGAGCGAAGAGTACAACCTGAGCGTGGCACTGCGCCAGAGCTGGTGGCAGGGACTGTTCAGCTGGTGGTTCTATGTGCCGCTTGCCGTGCTGGGCATCCAACCCCTCATCATCGTTACCGTGGGGGCCTTCAATACGCTGTACCAGTTCTGGATCCATACCAAGGCCATCGACCGACTGGGACCCGTGGAAGCCGTGTTCAACACCCCGAGCCACCACCGCGTTCACCACGGTAGCGACCCGAAGTACATCGACCGGAACCACGCGGGCACCCTGATCCTCTGGGATCGGCTGTTCGGCACCTTTCAACGGGAAGAAGAGGAGCCCGTCTACGGGATCACAACACCGCTTGCGAGCTGGGACCCCGTCAAAGCCAACTTCCACTATTGGGGCGACCTCTTCGCGTTGGCCCGGCGTTCCTCGGGTCTGGACAAGATCAGGGTGTTCCTTAAACCACCGGGCTGGAGGCCGGATGCGCTGGGCGGCTATGAAGGCCCACGGCAGAAGGACCGCCTCACCTACCGGAAGTTCGACACGGCCGTTCCTATGGAAGTGCGCACGCATGTGGCCGTGCAGTTCCTGATCCTGCTGGTGGTCACCACCTTTTTCCTGTTCCAACAAGCGAAGCTGGACGTATGGGGGCAATGGGCCGTGGCCGCGCTGATCATCTGGTGGGTGATGGACCTGGGCCTGCTGCTGGAAGGGCGTCGTTGGGCCGCGGCATCGGAGGCGGTGCGTGGCGCTGTGTTCGTGACTCTGTTGATCCCGCCCGTCCTTCCGGATCTTCGCTGGGTGGCGATCCTGCTGTTGACCGGCATGGCCGGCTGGTCCCTGTGGCTCTGGTCGCGGATGAAGGCGAACTTGCACCCATGATCACATTGCCGATCCCATCGATGCACGGCATCACCACGGAACGCCTGCGGTTCCGGCACATCACCCTGGACGATGTGGACCTGTGGATGCCGTACATCAACAGCGCGGAGGCCATCCGCTTCATGACCTTCACGCAAGGCAGCCGCACGGATTGCGAATTCATGGTAAGGCGTTCCGTTGAGCGTTACGCCGACGACGGTAGCGGCCTGAACATGCTTGAACTGAGGTCGACGGGTGAAGCTGTGGGCCAATGCGGGCTGCTGACCCAGCTCGTGGACGGCGTGCCCGAACTGGAGATCGGGTACCATCTGCTTCCTGCCCACTGGCACCAAGGCTACGCGACCGAAGCAGCGCAGGCCTGTAAAGCCTTCGCGTTCGAGCACCGGTCGGCCTCTTCGCTCATCTCCTTGATCGACCCGGACAACCTCCCTTCACAGCAGGTGGCCAAGCGGAACGGGATGGTCGCTGAGCGTACGGTGCTGTTCCGTGACCGCCCCGCCATCGTGCATCGGATCGGGGCGCCTCTCACCTGAGGACGCTTGCTATCTTGGCGCGGCCTTCCCCTTCTCTCCGCTCCATGGAACTTCGACGATCGCCTTTGCTGAACGGCCTGATATATGGGCTTGCCACGGTGGGCTGCATCGTGGGCCAATGGAAGGAATGGCACGTGCTGGAGTACCTGTGCAAGCCACTGATGATGCTGGTGCTCTCATCGTGGTTCTTCTTCAACAGCCGACGTGTGGGCGACCGCTTCACGCTGCTCATCCAAGCCGGCCTCTTTTTCTCCCTGATCGGCGACGTGGCCCTGATGTTCCAGCACCTGGACCACTTCAACTTCCTGCTCGGACTGGCGGCTTTCCTGATCGCGCAGCTCTGCTACACGCTGGCCTTCATTCACAACATCACCACCACGGGCGGCTCGCAGGGTGTGATCCTTTCGCTCCTGATCTCCGTGCTCATCCTCATCTACGGTTTCGTGTTCGCATTGGACATTCAGCCGCGCTTGGACGATGTGATGGTGGCGCCGGTGCTGGTCTACGCCGGGGCGATCACCCTGATGGGCATCGCAGCCGCCTTCCGCTACCGCCGCACCTACTCCACCAGCTTCTGGATGGTGTTGATCGGGGCCTTGCTCTTCATCGCATCGGACAGCTTGCTGGCCACCGGTCGCTTCGTTCGTCCGCTGCCCTACGGCAATACGCTGGTGATGGTGACCTACGCGCTGGCGCAGTTCCTGATCGCATCCGGCGCGCTGGTGCATGTGCTCGACCCCGAGAGCATCCGGCGAAAGAAGGCACTGACCACCTAACTTATTCTTCCCCATACAGCTTGAGTGCGCATGCGCTCGGCCATCTCCCCGGCGATCGGAGCGTTCTTCGGATCGCTGAGCTCGGGGTCCGCGTCCAGGATGCGCTGCGCTGCTGCTCGCGCCTGCTGAAGAATGTCCTGGTCGTGTATGAGGTCCGCCAGGTGAAGTGTGGGAAGTCCGCTCTGCTGGGTACCGAGGATGTCACCGGGACCCCGCAGACGCAGGTCCACCTCGGCGATCTCGAAGCCGTCGTTGGTACGCACCATAGTGCCCAAGCGTGTGCGCGCATCGTTGCCGAGCTTGTCGCCCGTCATCAGGATGCAGAAGCTCTGTTCCGCGCAGCGCCCGACCCTACCACGCAACTGGTGCAATTGGCTCAGTCCGAAGCGGTCCGCGTTCTCGATCACCATCACACTGGCGTTCGGCACGTCCACGCCCACCTCGATCACCGTGGTGGCCACCAGGATGCTGGTCTCACCCTTCTTAAAGCGCGCCATCTCGTAGTCCTTCGTGGCCTGGTCCATGCGGCCGTGCACCATGCTCACGGCGTACTTCGGCAGGGGGAAGCGGCGCGTCATGGCCTCAAAGCCATCGGTGAGGTCCTTGAGGTCCTTCGCGGGGTTGCTGGCGGCATCTCCCTTCGTGCTCTCTTCGATCAGCGGATATACCACGTAGACCTGTCGGCCCTTCGCGATCTCCTCCTCCATGAAGCTGAACACGGCGTTGCGCGCACTGTCGTAGCGGTGCACGGTCTTCACCGGCTTGCGGCCCGGTGGAAGCTCATCGATCACGCTCACATCCAGATCACCGTAGAGCGTCATGGCCAAGGTGCGGGGGATCGGCGTGGCGGTCAT
>JADZGG010000253.1 GCA_020854015.1 Flavobacteriales bacterium | reverse complement strand
GGTCAGCCGGGGCTTTTTCGTTCGTGCTGGCTGTATTCGAACACGCCGAAAAGGCGATCAAGGCAGAACGTTGGTAGCTCCTGAAGCACTCCCACCATTCGTTGCCCGTAGTGCTCCTTAGTTTCGCACACATGCGCTCCCGCTTGATTTTTCCTGCCAGCAGCACCCGATGACCCGATCGCTGACGTTGATGGTCGCCTACTTGGTGTTCGCTGGAGTGCAGGGTCAATCGCCGTCGTGCAAGTTGTTCGTGCATGGCACGTTCCAGGAGGGCGGCACGGACAAACAGTCGGTGATCTCCGGCAAACCCAGCGGCATCCGCACCTTGCGCCGGGGCCACACGCAGAAGGAACATCACAAGGCCACCGGGCTGAAGCTCGTCTACCAGGTGCGCTGGGTGGACGAATGCACCTTTCAGCTCTACGACCGAAAGGTGACACACGGGCAAGCCGACGCGACCACCGCCCCCACCGACACGCTCACCGTGCACATCACCGACACCTGGCCATACGGTTACGCGTACAGCTGCAGCAGCACGAGCGGAGCGCCGGAGGTCATCGGAACTGTGGAGATGGTGATGCCGAAGGGCTACGGCGCCACCGGCTTTTCGATCGGCTTCTAAGGAACACACGCTTCACCCACGCATCCGCGTTCCATGATCATGCGTCGCCGACTGCGGAACCTGTTCCTGACCCTGTTGGTGGTCACGGCGATCGGCCTGCTCATTCCAGAACACTGGCGGGTGCCCGTGCAAGGTGCGGACCGGCGGAGCTACGACCAACGCAGCTACTGGTACCACCCGTGGGAAAAGAGCGTGACGCACAAGGGCGTGGACATTTTCGCGAAGGCGGGAACACCGGTCAACAGTGCCACGAGCGGCCTTGTAGTGTATACGGGTGTGCTGGGGCGGGGTGGCAAGGTGGTGCTGGTGCTCGGCCCGAAATGGCGTTTGCACTACTTCGCACACTTGAATGACATTCGTACATCCTCTGGCACATGGGTTAGCGCAGGCGAAGCGATCGGCACCGTCGGCAACACGGGCAATGCTGCTGGAAAGCCTGCTCACCTGCACTACACGATCATGACGCTCGTTCCGCATCCCTGGAAGGCACGCAACGGGCCGCACGGCTGGCGGAGAATGTGGTACGTGGACCCGACACCGCTGCTCAATAGCGCGACCTGAGGTCCTAGGCCACCGGCCAGTTCAGGGCTCGAGCTTCCCAGCGATCCATCCAGTGGTCCATGCGGCTTGGAAGTTGAACCCACCTGTGATGCCGTCGATATCCAGCACCTCCCCGGCGAAGTACAGACCGGGTGCGACCCGGCTCTGCATGGTGCGCGGCTCCACATCTTCCAGTGAAACACCCCCAGCCGTCACGAACTCCTCCTTGAAGGTGGTCTTGCCGCTGGCCTGGTAGGCGTCGTTGGTCAAGGCGTTCACCAAGCGGTTCAGCTCCTTGCGACCGAGGTGTTCGCAGGCCAGTTCAGGGTCCATCTGCACCTTGCGGAGCAGGAATTCCCAGCTGCGGGCGGGCAGCAGGAAGGGGATCGCGTTTTTCAGCTTACGCTTGGCCTGGTCGGTGCGCAGTGCTTGCAGTTCGCTGCGGATCAGCTCCTCGTTCCGTCCCCCGGTCCAGTTCACGTTCACGGTGAAGGTGTAGTTGGCGGCCTGTAGTTCGCGTGCACCCCAGGCACTGAGCCGCAACACAGCCGGTCCGCTGAAGCCCCAATGCGTCACCAGCAAGGGGCCGGTGCTTTCAAGCTTGGTTCCGGCGATCCGCACGAGCACTGGGTCGGCCACAACGCCCATGAGTTCGCGCAGCGGCTCGTTCGGCAGGTTGAAGGTGAACAGCGATGGCACCGGCGGCACAATGCGATGGCCAAGGTCCGCGAGCCATTGCAGGCCCTCCAGTTTCGGGCTGCCCCCCGTGGCGATGATCACACGTTCTGCGGGTAGCACCTCTTTCTCCGTATGGACCATCCAGCGGTCGTCCGCGCGCTTCAAGCGCAGTACGGGCGTGCGTTGCCTCACCTTCACGCCAAGGCGTTCCGCTTCGCCTAGCAAGGCCTCGATGATGGTCTCCGAGCTGTCCGAAATGGGGAACATGCGTCCGTCGGCTTCGGTCTTCAGCTCCACGCCCCGTTCCGCGAACCATCCGATGGTGTCCTTCACGGTGAACTGCTCGAAGGCCTTGCGCAGGAAGCGTTCGCCGCGCGGGTAGTGGCGGGCAAGTTCCTTGTTGGTGTCACAGGCGTGCGTCACGTTGCAGCGTCCGCCCCCGCTCACCCGCACCTTGGCAAGCAACTTGTCGCTCTTCTCCAGAAGCGTGACGGTGGCGCCTGGATGATGTGCACGTGCACTAATGGCCGCAAAGAACCCGGCCGCTCCCCCCCCGATCACCACGATGCGCATGGTGCAAAGGTGCGCGGTCTACCTTTGGTGCATGCAGCGCACCCTCATTTCCGTTCTGGTGATCGGCCAGTCCGCTCTGGCCTTCGGTCAGCCGCCACCCGGCTATTACGACCCGGCGCTGGGGCTTTCCGGGCAGCCACTGAAGACCGCGCTGTACGGCATCATCGACAACCACGTGGCCTATCAGTACAACCAGCTCTGGTCCTTCTTCCCGAGCACGGATGATCGTTCGGACGGCAAGGTGTGGGACATCTACAGCGACAACCCGGGCGGCGCGGAACCGTACCTGTTCACTTTCGGCACTGACCAATGCGGTCAGTACAGCAACGAAGGCGATTGCTACAACCGCGAGCATAGCTTTCCGCAGAGCTGGTTCAATAGCGCTGTACCCACCGTCTCGGACCTCTTCCACATCTACCCTACGGACGGTGTGGTGAACGGGCACCGCGGTGATCTCCCCTATGGTCGCGTGGGTAGCGTGGATTGGGTGTCGCTGAACGGAACCAAAGTGGGACCCAGCAACTGGCCGGGTTATTCCAACACGGTCTGCGAGCCGATCGATGAATACAAGGGTGACCTGGCGCGCGGCTACTTCTACCTGATGACGCGCTACATGCCTCAGGTCTCAACCTGGTCCTGCGACATGATCGCTGCCGGTGATCTGAACATCTGGGCCACGAACCTGCTTATGCAGTGGCACGCGCAGGATCCCGTAAGCCAGAAGGAAGTGGACCGGAACAACGCCATCTACGCCGTGCAGCAGAACCGCAACCCCTACATCGATCATCCCGAATGGGTGGCCTACGTGTGGGGGCCAACGGCCGGTATTGAAGGAGCCGAAGCCTCCTCGCTCCATCTCTGGGTCAACGAGGATATGCTGCACCTGGACGGTGTAGTTCCCGATGGCTCCTTGGTGGAGGTGCTCGATGCTTTGGGGCGAAGCACATGGTCAGGCCGCTTCACGTCAAGCACGGTGACCCTGCCCACA
Organism: Flavobacteriales bacterium; assembly: GCA_020854015.1. GTDB lineage: Bacteria > Bacteroidota > Bacteroidia > Flavobacteriales_F > PHOS-HE28 > PHOS-HE28. The sequence goes on along the minus strand of JADZGG010000253.1, from coordinate 3,368 downwards.
TTGACCAGTGGCACTTACATGGTCCGCGTGGGACAGCGTGTCCTGCGGTTCGTGCGCTGAACCTGAATACGAGGCCATGGCGAAACGGGGCGGACGAGCATGGTCGGTTCTTCTCTTCGCTCTGCTCGGCGTCCCCATGCACGCGCAGCTCACGGACAAGGTGCAGAAGCTCCTGTTCGAGGATAGCCTGGCCCCGCCGAAGTACGACTCCACCTACGTGCTTCGCTTCCCCAATTCGCTTGTGGTGAGCGGTGTGGTCTACAACCAGAACTTCGGTGTGGATATCGAGGACAAGCAAGGTGGCTCCTTGTCCTACGCCACCAACTCGGCAGTGCAGTACGGTTTCGCGGTGGACCTGAACTGGCTTTCCGTGGAAGCGACCTTCGCCGCACCGAAGCTGGATCCGGTCGATCCCGCCAAAGGCGTCAGCGAGTCGCGCACCTTCGGCCTGGGCGCCACCGGCAGGCACCTATGGATGCGCGCTATCTGGAACACCAGCAAGGGCTTCTATGCGGAGGACCCCTTGAAAGTGGACAGCACCTGGGTGCCGGGCGACCCCTACCCCACGCGTAGCGACCTGGAGAGCAACACGTTCATGGCCACAGCGAATTACGGCTTCAACAAGCGACACCGCTTTTCGCAGAAGGCGGCGACCAGCCAGATGGAACGACAACGGCGCAGCGCGGGCACGGCCGTGGTAGGCGGTAGCTTCTGGTACTCACGGATCACGGCGGAAGGAAGCGTGGTGCCCGCATACCAGGCGCTCAACTATGCCCCGGACGTACAGTTCGACCGGTTGCAACGCTACATCCTGGCCGTGAAGGCGGGATACACCCACACGTTCACCTTCTGGGGCAAGGGCTACATCAACCTGTTCCTGTTGCCGGGTGTGGGCGTGCAGCGGATCGCGCTCAGGCCCGTGGGCACAACGGAACAGTCAAGCGACTGGGTCGGATGCAGTGTGAGCGAATTCCGTGCAGGGCTCGGCTACAACGGCTCGAAATGGTACACCGGTTTCACCTTGGCCACCTACGTGAATTCCGGGGATGTGACCGAAGAAGTGAAGTTGGGCACGAGCTATACGACGGTGCGCTTTGCCCTTGGCATCCGGTTCCGACCACCGAACAGCGGCTTCATGCGGCGCGTCGGGCTCTGAGCGTCTCTTCTCAGTTCGTGGACTTCACTATTCGCAGTGATGCAGTGCGATCACCTTCGGGCCGAAGGATGTACAGGCCATCAGGCAGCTCCTGTACATCGATCGTGGACTGACCTGCATTGAGGCGGAGACGCTTCACGCAACGGCCGTCAGCGGCCAGAATGGAGATGTCGGTGGCTTCGCTCAGGTTCAGCGTGACAAGGCCGGAGGTCGGATTCGGGTAGGCGCTGAACAAGTCGTTGCCGAGTTCAGGTACAGCGGCGTACAGCGTCCCACAGGAAGGAGCCGGCCCGCAGACCATGTTCGCGCAGAACTCGGCAACGAACTCCAAGCTGGTCACCGGGTCGGACGTGAGGTAGCCGACGTGTCCTGTACCGGGATAGCTGAGGAAACAGTTTGGGATCCCCAGATGGTCGAAACGCGGATGGATGTCCGCGGAACCGGAAGCCATGAGGCCGGTGGGAATGCCGACCACGCTCACTTCCATGGTCCCGTAGGGCACCACACCGTCCCCGACTTCATGAATGCTGCACAAGGGCTGATCGCCTGCCTGGATCCAGGTGGTGTCGCCGATGGCACCGCTCAGGCTGTAGCACGCGAGCACATCACTGCTGTAGCCCTGCGATCCGCTCAGGCCTTCCACCCCACCTGTGGTCGCGGTGTCACCGAACAGGATCGGGGGTATCTCGGACGATTGGTCCAGGTAGGTGCAATGCAGGGCCCCGATGGCTCCGGCACTAACGCCACCCACGATGATGCGATCAGTGTCGATACCATAGGGGTCGCCATCTTCAGCCACGGACTTCCGCAAGAAACGGACGCAGGCTTTCAAGTCATGCATGCAACGCACCACGGCGCGGGTGGTGGTGGCCTCGGTGGGAAAGAAGAAGCCGATGCGGTAGTCCGGCGCGATGGCCACATAACCACGGTGCGCGAAGGCCTGGCATAGCTCAGCCACGTCCTGTCGTGTGCCTGCGATGAACGAACCGCCGAACGCCACGATCACCACCGGACGGTCCTGGAAGGTGTCGCCAACAGGCTGATACACATCCAGCAACAGCGTCTGAGGTTGTCCGTTGACACCGTTGTTGGCGCCGTAGACCACACCGGACAGGACACTGACGCTGTCGAAGTACAGGGGATCGGTATACCGCCCTGTACCGCAATCGGACTGGGCGTTGGCTGAACTGAATGCAAGGAGAAGCAGCGAGGAGAGCGTAGCGATCCGGATCATGTTCTGCAGGTTGGAGCGGAAAGCTAGGTGGTATCGGGTCACGGTTACGACCGATCCGACGGATGTGCTGAAGTCAGCGTCCATTGACCGTTGGGAACGATCCGAGCGCCCGTCCTCCCTCACATTTTCCACATTGGCACACAGATTGGAACTTCGCGGCCAGATCAATCGATCGCAACCATGAAAAAGCAACTCTTCGCCCTGTTGGTGGGCAGCGTGTGTGGCACGGCCGCGATGGCCCAATTCCAAGTGAACCCCCAGGCGGGCCTCACCTATCAGAACCTCACCAACCCTTCCCCTGGGGTGAAATACAAGGGCGCCGCTGGCTGGCAGCTAGGTGCGGACCTTCGCTTCGGTGACCGCCTGTACCTGCAACCCGGTGCCTTCTTCGGCCGCAACACCACGATAGTTAGCGCCACAGGTGATACGATCGCCTTCGAGGACAACCTGGTGCGCACGAACCTGAAGCTGAAAGCCATGGTGGGCTACCGTATCATCGACACCTACCAATTCGACATGCGCTTTGCCGTAGGTCCCACGTACGATGTTCTGTTGAGCACCGATGTGAAGGGCGACAAGATCAGCTACGACGACGGTGCGTTCAACAAGGGCATCTGGAACATTGACGCGGCCCTGGGCTTCGACATGGGCCTGATCAGCCTGGAGCCGAGCGTGAGCTTCGGACTGAGCAGGGTGTTCGACAACGACGTGATCGTGGTGAAGGACATCGACAGCCGCTACATCACCTACGGTCTTACCCTCGGAGTGAACATCGGCAACGACGACAACGAGTAGTGCTAGGTCCGTGCCGGAACACGGAACGAACGGGAAGGCCCCTGCTCAGGCGGGGGCTTTTCCTTTTCCATGCCTTCGGAACCGCTCGACCTTGTCCCGGTCCGTTCCTCCGGAATGTGATACGCGCACAGGGTATCCGGCGAACTTCACAGCATGAAACATCACATCTCCGTACTGAGCGTG
>JADZGG010000252.1 GCA_020854015.1 Flavobacteriales bacterium | reverse complement strand
TGCACGCTGTTGGCACTGTCCAAGGTGATGATGCGGGCATTGCGCACCACCAGGTCGGCTTCCTTGTTCTTGTATGCGCAGCCGGCAGTCAGCAACGCCAGCGACAGCAGCAGGGTCGGTGTCCTCATGGTCACAAAGGTCGCAGCCAGCGCCATCGCCGCAGCAGACGTTCTTCATCCGTGACGGCCAGTGCCGCGAACAACAGGAAGGGCAGGAGCGGCACGCGATAGCGCACCACAGCTCCCATCACAGGCGTCGTCCAGCCGATCACCAACGCCAGCAGAACGCAGAAGCTGATGCAGTAAAGCAGAAAGACCTTGTCCACTTGTTGCCAAGCCTTTCGGTGCATCAAGAGCAAGCCGAAGACAACGATCAGGGCGCTGGTCTCCAATGCACTGGCGAAACCCATGGCTCCGTTCCGCCAAGCCTGAAGCGGCCCCAGAAAGGTGGTGTACAGTGCGTGCGGGGCCCGTGCGGCAAAGCTGGCGAAGGTGGGCTCCAGGTAGGGGGTGGGGATGTAACTGCCGCTGTTCACCGAGACGGCCAGGCCGATGAAGTCCTTCTGTTTCCAGGCCAGTGTGTTCAGTATGTCGAAGCCTGGAATGAACCGCTCGCTGTTCGCGGCGATCAAAAGCAGGATGATGTGCACCACCGCGAACTTCAGCAGTGGACGTTCAGGGCGCAGCTTGCACCATACGTATGCAACCAGCGCCGGCACCATGCTCATCAGTACGTAGAACTTCAGGAAGAAGAGCAGCGTGGCCAACGGAATGATGCTCAGCAACAACAGACCCTTCACACGGCGGTCCAAGGCACAGAACACGGACCAGATCAGCAGGCCCAACGCGAACATCAGAAAGGTCTCCTTGATCACACCGCTGCTCCAGAACAGCACCGAAGGGATCACGAACACGACCAGGAACAGCGGCTTCACCAAACGTGGAAGCAGGCCGGCTATCGCTTTCACCAGCCCGATGGAGCCAACATAGGCCAGGAAGGCCGCGAACACCGTGTGCACATGGATGGAACCGAAGGAGACCAGCCGCACCAGCGCGTTGAACCGGATGATGGTGTGGGCATCGTTGTACATGTTGCTCTCGTACTTCCGGTACCAGTTGTTCATCACCCGATAGTAGAGCGCATCGAAATGCGGGCTATCGTTCCCGATCCCTGTGAGCATGCGCAGGTAGTCCCCGGGACTGGTCTTCAATGCACTGTACATCACGGCACTATCATCGAAATACCGGTAGATGTCGGCGTTCGGGCGGTCCACGATCACATAGGTGTACACAGCCCAGAGCACGGTCCCGGCCATCACCTTCAGTACGAACGCCGACTTGACCCAGCCGTCAGGCACACCGATCACACGGAAAAAGCGCGAACGGTGGATCAGGTAGAGGAGGAGAGCGGCGTAACCGATGGCGAGCAGGATCCCAGGCATGGAAGAGGTTCTCGTGGTCCTTGGTTACGACGCGGGGCAAGTTAGACCGTTGCCTGGATCCCTCTCCGGTACGGCGCTTCCGGTGGTCCGTGCCACTTTGGTTTTCTTTGTTCCCGAATTCCTTCGCTCATCCCCCAAGGGACCTTTCCACATGGCCACCAAGACCGCTCCCCGTACCGACCTCCCCGACACCAAGCCCGCTGGTCTTGAGACCGCGAAGAAGCTGGGTTTGCGTGAAGAGGAGTATGCCCGCATCCAGGAGATCCTGGGCCGGGTGCCCAACTTCACTGAGCTGAGCATCTACAGCGCCATGTGGAGCGAGCATTGCTCGTACAAGAACTCCATCCGCCTGCTGAAGACACTGCCCCGCACTGGACCGAAGTTGCTGGCCGAAGCGGGATCCGAGAACGCTGGTCTGGTGGACATCGGTGACGGTTGGGCCTGCGCCTTCAAGATCGAAAGCCACAACCACCCCAGCGCCATTGAACCGTACCAAGGCGCGGCAACAGGTGTGGGCGGCATCAACCGGGACATCTTCACCATGGGAGCCCGGCCCATCGCCCAGCTCAACTCGCTTCGCTTTGGTGACATCACCAAAGAGAAGAGCAGCCGCTGGCATATGCGTGGTGTCGTGAAGGGAATAGGCGACTACGGCAACGCCTTCGGTGTTCCGGTGCTCGGGGGCGAAGTGTATTTCGACCCCTGCTACACGACCAACCCGCTGGTGAACGCCATGAGCGTGGGCATCGTGCGCACGGATAAGGTGATCAGCGCCACCAGCCACGGTGTGGGCAACCCTGTTTTCATCGTGGGCAGTGCCACAGGTAAGGATGGTATTCACGGTGCTTCCTTCGCCAGCAAGGACATTACGGAGACCAGTATGGATGATCTCCCCGCCGTACAAGTGGGCGACCCCTTCATGGAGAAGCTCCTTTTGGAGGCATCGCTCGAACTGGCCCAGACCGATGCGATCATCGGCATGCAGGACATGGGTGCGGCCGGCATCACGTGCAGCACCAGCGAAATGAGCGCGAAAGGGGAGAGCGGCATGGATGTGCACCTGGACCGTGTCCCCACCCGGCAAGAAGGAATGCGTCCTTGGGAGATCCTGCTCAGTGAAAGCCAGGAGCGCATGCTCGTAGTGGTGAAGAAGGGAAGAGAGAAGGAGGTGAAGGCCATCTTCGATAAGTGGGACCTCCATTGCGTGGACATAGGTACGGTGACCGAAGGAGGCCAGGTCCGCTTTTACTGGAACGGAGAACTGGTGGCCGACGTGCCCGCTGAAAGCCTGGTGCTGGGTGGTGGTGCCCCGGTCTATACCCGCGAGGAACGCGAACCCGCCTACATCAAAGAGAACAAGAAGTTCAAAGCCGCAAAGGTTCCCGAGCCCGATGATCTCATGGCGGTCGCTTACGATCTGCTTTCCAGCCCGAACATCGCCAGCAAGCGGTGGGTCTACGAGCAGTACGACACCATGGTCCGCACAGGCACCATGACCACCAACGTGCCGAGCGATGCGGGGCTGGTCCTGGTGAAAGAGACCGGCAAGGCCCTCGCCGTCACCGTCGATTGCAACGGTCGCTACGTGCATGCCGATCCCTACGTCGGGGCCATGATCGCTGTGAGCGAAGCGGCCCGCAACATCGTCTGCTCAGGCGGTGAACCTTGTGGCGTTACCAACTGCCTCAACTTCGGCAACCCTTACGATCCGGAGGTATACTGGCAGTTCGCGAATGTGATCAAGGGCATGGGCGAGGCATGCGTTGAATTCAAGACACCCGTGACCGGTGGCAACGTCAGCTTCTACAACCAGTCCGTTACTGAGAAAGGGGAAGTGGCCGTGTTCCCTACCCCCACGATCGGTATGGTGGGGATCCTGAACGACATCAACAAGCGCATGACCATGGCCTTCCAGGAGAAGGGACACCTGCTCTTCCTGATCGGCAAGGTCACCGATGACATTGCGAGCAGCGAATACCTGGTCCGTCACCACAAGGTCCATCGTTCACCGGCGCCCTATTTCGATCTGCGGGACGAGCATCTTACCCATGTGGTGGTCGCCCACCTGATCAAGAAGGGACTGATCTCGGCTGCGCACGACGTCAGCGACGGTGGCTTGTGGACCACTTTGGTGGAGATGGGCCTGCCCAATGCGCTCGGCTTCGATATCGTGACCGACAGCGAGGTGCGTCCGGATGCCTTCCTTTTCGGAGAAGGCCAGGGACGCGTGATCATCGCTCTTAATGAGGATAACGAGACCGAGTTCCTCGACATCATGCGCATCAGCAAGGTTCCCTTCATTCTCCTCGGCCATGTCACCAAAGGCAAGCTCGTAGTGGATGACGAGCCTTTCGGTTTCATCGAGGATGCCCGCAAGGTCTACGAAGAGGCCATCCCGAAGGCGATGAGCGAACAGTAGAGCGACCTGCTTGTTCTGAGTGCTGGGATGAACGAGCACACGTCGTCCTTCTCGCATTTCCTCATTTCAACTTTCACCTGAGCATGCCTCAACCAGCATTTTTCGGACCCCTTCCAGCCGTGGGTACGACCGCACCAACGCTTCGCTATGTGAAAGCGGACCGGAAGGAGGCCGCCTTGCATGAACACAGCGGTCATGTCGTGATCCTTATCGCATTCCCCAGTGTGGATACCAGCACCTGCGCTCTGGAGACCCGCACCTTCAATCAGAAGGCCTCTGGCATGGGCGCCAAAGTGGTTTCCATTTCCATGGACCTGCCTTTCGCATTGAACCGGTTTTGCGCTGCTGAAGGCATTGCCAACGTGGAAGCTGGAAGTGATTTCCGCTATCACGATGCCGCGCACGTCTGGGGTGCTGCATTGACGGAAGGGGCACTAGCTGGGACCCTCGGTCGCATCACTTGGGTGATAGACAAGGAAGGTGTGATCCGTTACCAGGAAGTAACCCCGGAGCTGGGTGCCGAGCCGGACTATGAGGCTGCGCTCAACGCCGCCAAGGCGCTGCTCTGAAGGTCAACGGGCAACGCGCATGGCCTTTGGTCGGAACAGGTAGGCTTCCAAACTGAGGAAAGCGGCTGTACAGGCCAAGCCCATGAGCATCCACGGTGATCGCAGCAACTTACCGAGGTCTGGGAGTGTGAGATCGGGTAGGAGTTGTTGGTAGGTACTACCACTAGGGCCTTCGGCAAAAGGCGTCAATAGACCGTATAGAATGAGTCCTAGCAGCAGCGCTCCCAAGGTGAACCAGGCTTCATTCGAGATCAACGGTTCGTCAGCCGCATAGGGGGCCGTGGTCTGTGCTACACGGCGAAGTACGCGCGACTCCAGGTCTTCGGGCGCTTGCAGGGCCCCCACCTGCGCGAACAGGTCACGAAGTTTGTGGTCGGCCTCGCCATCGGTCAGTCGACGTGGAGCGTCCATGTTTCCTCTTTCAAGTGGTCCTGCAAGATGGTCAACAGTTTCTTCCGAGACCGGTGCAGCTTCACCTTCACATTGGACTCCCCGAGACCGGTAATGGTTACGATCTCGTCCACGCAGAGCTCTTCCAAGTAGAAGAAGGTCATTATAGCAGCATCCTCAGCGGGGAGTTGAGCCAGGGCCCATTCCACCAGTGCTTTACGGTCAGCGCTGTCGACCTCCGGTGTCTGCTGTGGTTCCGATCCCGCAGCTTCGAGACCATCCAGCCCTATTGTGCCGGCTTTGCGGGTGCGCAACTTCGAGAGCGCCGTGCGGTAGGCGATGCTGTACAGCCAGGTGCTGAAGCGCGCTTCTCCTTGGTAGGTGCCCAAGTTCTGGTAG
>JADZGG010000251.1 GCA_020854015.1 Flavobacteriales bacterium | reverse complement strand
TGCTCTCGTACTTGTATGTGTGCGCGCTGGAAGGCGTTGTGATCACGGCTTACACCGACCATGCCACCGGCACCATGATCGAAAAGGAAGGTGGTGGCGGAAGCTTCAAGGAAGTCGTGCTGAATCCGATCTGTCAGGTAGCCGAAGAAGGCATGGTGGCCAAAGCGATCGCGCTGCACCACACCGCCCATGAACTGTGCTACATCGCCAATTCCGTGAATTTCGAAGTGAGGTGCGTTCCAACGTGCACCGTGGGATGATCTCTTTGGGAGGATAGTGACATGCATTCCAAGACCAGGACTGAGCGCGAAGAGCAATGAGAATAGGCATCGCACAAACCAAGCCCGTGAAGGGAGATATCCCGGCCAACATCGAAGCACACATCCGTTGCATCGAGCTTGCGTCCACCGTGCAGGCAGAAGCCCTCTTCTTTCCGGAACTCTCACTCACGGGCTACGAACTGGCACTTGCCAACGCATTGGCGACCGACCAGGACGATGTTCGGTTGGCTATTCTTCAGCGGACCAGTGATGACGTTGGGATCATCATAGGTGCTGGCCTACCGACCCGTGCAGGCCCTCATGTGCGGATCAGCATGGTGATCCTCGAACCGCACCGACCCCGGCGGACGTACTCCAAGCAACACCTGCACGTGGATGAGTACCCCTACTTCCAACCGGGCGTGGGCCAAGTGATGATCAATACCGCCACCGCGATCATCGCCCCCGCGATCTGTTTCGAAAGTCTGCTGCCCGCTCATGCGGCCAACGCCTTCAACCTGGGTGCGGATGTCTACCTGGCCAGCGTGTCGAAATCGGAACGGGGTGTCGCGAAGGCCTATGGCCATTATTCCACCATCGCGAAACAGTACGGCAAGCCTGTATTGTTGTGCAATTCGATCGGCCCCTGTGACAACTTCGCAAGTGGTGGGAGGAGCGCTGTTTGGACCCATGAAGGCATACTGGCCGGACAACTAGCACCCCATGAGGAAGGGATCCTGGTCTATGATACGGTGACAGGGGAAGTGGACCGAAGGATCGTATAATGCGGATCCTCCGCAGACCATCCTGAGCCAGGAAGCTCCCCCGGCTGATCCCCCTCCTGCTGGCGGTGTTCACGGCATCGCCCCGGATGGCGTAGTGGAAATTCTACACACCATGGGTCAGCCATGAACAAGCGACCTTGGAACGGCGCCAATGGGAGTGATCTGGCCGATCCGTAGGTACCTGCTTCATCGCCTTGTATGCCCGACTCGGCAGAACGGCCATGGCTTTGAAAAGCTGGATGCTAACTTTCATTGAATACCAGCGCTGTCGTGCCGTCCCATCCGCCGTTGACCGCCGAACGAATGACGTTCACCACCCAATTCCGTGACGTGGTCTTGGCCGCCGCTTTGTTGTTGCTCGGCGGCCGCGCACAGGCCCAGCTCTGCGCCCTCGACGTCTTCGTGGCCAACGACCAGAGCGGATCGGTGAGCGCGATCGAGAACACGCAGAGCCGCCAGTTCATCACCGCGCTCTTCAATGGCATGCAGCCTTGGGGGAACGGTGCCGGCGAAAGCCGCATGGCCATTGCCGATTGGGACAGCCCCGGAGTGTGGCAGCAGTTCGCATTTCCCGTGGCCGGTGTGGGCTACACCACCTTGCTCAGCGATGTGCTGGCCTACCAGACCGCACCGCGCGCCTTGCTCGGTGGCACCGATCCATTCACCGCGCTGAACACGGCCTATCAATCGCTCGGCCAAACGCCGATCCCCGGACGGGTGGCCCACCCGGTGATCGTGCTGATGACCGATGCCGCATGTTCACAGGTGCCGCCCGGGCTTTCCGCACTGGCCGCACAGATCAAGAACGCCGGTGTGTACATCGTGGTGGTGGCCATTGAAGCGGCCAGTTCGTGCCCTTCGTTGGCCGGTACCAATGTGGCCAGTCCAGGCGGCTACTTCAGCGCGCCCACCTATTCGCAACTCGTGCAGGCCAATGTGCAATTGGTGCAGGACATGATCAACGCCGGTTGCTCGTTCTCCTTCGACCCCTCGTACGATCTGGCGATCAGCCTCGATGCCTTCACGGCCAGCGGTTGCATCAGCGGCACCCCATCGTTCGCGGTGGACTACACGGTGAACAATGGAACAGGCGCGGATTTCACAGGTCCGCTCACCATCTCCTTCTACAACGGCGATCCCGCCTTGCCCACCACCACCCTGCTCGCCGTGCAGACCGTGGGCGCCATGACCATTGCCATGGGCGGCTCGTACAGCGGCTCCTTCAGCAGCGTTTCGCTGGCGGGCACCACCGTGCTCTACGCCATTGTGAACTTCAATGGCACGGCTCCGGGCAATGGAACACCCGTGGTAAGCATGAGTAGTTCGGACATGGTCGTCGCGGATGAGTGGATGACCTTCAACAACAAGAGCAACCAGGCCGATCGGGTGAACGATCCCATCACCTGCCCGCCGCAAGCCTTGTTGTACACGGACATCGTAAGTGGTGGTACCGGTTGCGATGACATCGTACCGTACGAGATCACGATCTGCAACAACGGCGATGCCGCGGCCTACATCACGCCCACCCTGCCGATCGCTGTGCCCGGTGCGGTGCTGGTAACGAACTTGAACCAGACCGGCAGCTACACGAACGAGCTCGATTGGGCCACCTACTACGGCGGCATCTTGCTGGAGGAAGGGCGGGCTGTGGCCACGGATCCTTCCGGCAACGTGTATCTGGCCGGCACCACGCGCAGCACCTCGCTCATCTCCACACCGGGCTCGCACCTTGCGGCTGCTCCGGCCAATCGCAACGCCTTCCTGGCGAAGTTCACCAGCGCGGGTGTGCGGCTGTGGGCCACCTACTATGGCGGCTCCGGCGCGGACTATGGCATGGGCGTAACCACCGATGCAGCAGGCAACGTGTACCTCGTGGGGATCACGGAAAGCACGGCCGGCATAGCCACTGCCGGTACGTATCAAACAGCGTTCTCCGCTTCCACGGACGGCTTCATCGCGAAATTCAACAGCGCGGGTGTGCGGCAGTGGGGCAGCTACTTCGGCGGCTCGGACATGGAGGAAGGGTATTCCGTTGCCGTGGACAACCTCGGCGGCGTTTACCTCGCTGGCATCACGGAGGGTTCCACCACGTTGGCCAGTGCCGGTGCGTTCCAGACTGCCTTCGGCGGCATCTCCGATCAGTTCCTGGTGAAGTTCAATGCGAACACCGGCGCGCTCTTGTGGTCCACCTACTATGGTGGTACGGATGATGACATCGAAGCGAACGTGGCCTGCGATCCTTTCGGCAATGCGTACCTGGTCGGTCAGACCTCCAGTGCAGCAGGCATCGCTTCGGCCGGCGCGTTCCAGACCGTGTTGAACATCAATCCGGACGTGTACCTGGCCAAGTTCAGCAGCGCGGGCGTGCGGCAGTGGGCCACCTACTTCGGTGGTGCTGAAACGGAGGAGATGCCGTCGGTGGCCTGCGACGCCTCTGGCGACATCTTCATCTCCGGCACCACCGATAGCGATGACGGCATCGCGTACAACAGCATCCACCAATCGTTCCGCGCAGGCAGCAAGGACGGCTTCCTGGCCAGGTTCGACGGCACCGGCAACGTGATCTGGGGCACCTATGTCGGTGGAAGCGATACAGAGGACCTGACCGACGTGGCCGTTGATCCCACGGGCAAAGTGGTCGTGGCCGGTTTCACGCAAAGCCCGGACGGGATCTCCACCGTCGGTTCGTACAAGGAGAACATCGACGCGGTAAGTGACGATGCGTTCGTAATGAAGTTCTACGGCGATGGCACCTTCAGCTGGGGCACCTACTACGGCGGCGACGACAATGAGGAACAATATTCCGTGGCCGTTGATCCCGCTGGTGACGTGTACATCGCAGGCTTTACGCCGAGCCTGATCGAAGTGGCCACCACCGGTGCGCACCAGACCGTGAACAACGGCAACGACGATGCGTACCTGGCGAAGTTCGGGGAGCACGAGCTTCCGCGGATCCTCTATCCGGGCGAGTGCTTCGTGCGGCAATACGTGTACGACTACAGTGCGGTAGCGGCCGGCACCTACGACCTGAGCCTGGGCCTTACCGCCACGCCGTTCAGTGTCGTCGATCCCAACCCGTTGGTGCTGCCCGACCAGAATTTCAATGCAGGCACGTTCGTGAACATCAGTGGCTTCAATGGCGCGGTGCACAGCTCCGACAACGCCGTGATCCCCGTGAGCGGAACCATCTGTCCGCCTGGTGATCTGATCTCCATTGCGGTGAACATTCCCGCAGTGAGCAGCTGCGGCAACGGCAATTATGCGCAGGCCACCGTGACCATCACCAACCTCAGCGGCCTCGCGGTGAGCAACACCGACCTGTACCTCGACCTCACGGGCGCGGGAGCCACCTTCGTGGGCGAACCGTACAACATGAGCGCAGGGTTGAACCTTGCGGCGCCCGACCTGCTCGATCCGTTCTATCCGTTCGTGCTGTATGCGGTCAATGGCCAGAGCGGCGTGCAAACGTTACCGATCCTCGCGATACCGCCCGGCACCTCCACATTCCAGGTGGACCTGAACATCGGCAGCACGCTCACCAACCTCTTCGCACGGATCGATAGCATACACACCGGCATCAACGCCAGTGGCCAGAGCAACCTGGCGTCCGATGTGGCAGGTGTTACAGCGCTGGTGGTGCCGGTGATCGACAACTTCACTTGCCCGGGTGCCATCAACGCCGGCAGCAACATCGTGTTCAACGGCATCAC
>JADZGG010000250.1 GCA_020854015.1 Flavobacteriales bacterium | reverse complement strand
TCCGGATGATCACGCGGCGGTAGAGGTCGTTCAGATCGGACGTGGCGAAACGGCCACCGTCCAGGGGAACGAGCGGGCGCAGTGCGGGCGGGATCACAGGCACCACCTTGATGATCATCCACTCGGGACGGTTCTCACGGCGGCTGTTGGCCTCGCGGAAGGCCTCCACCACGTTCAGGCGCTTCAGGGCCTCGTTCTTACGCTGCTGGCTCGTCTCCGTGTTCGCCTTGTGGCGCAGGTCGTAGCTGAGCGTGTCGAGGTCCGTGCGCTTCAACAGGTCGTACAGCGAATCCGCGCCCATCTTGGCGATGAACTTGTTCGGATCGGCGTCGTCCAGGTACTGGTTGTCCTTGCCCACGGCCTCCAGGATATCCAGGTATTCCTCCTCGGTGAGGAACTCCAGGTACTGCAAAGGCACGCCCTCCTTGTTCTTGGCGGGGCCGGCCTGGATCACCACGTAACGCTCGTAGTAGATGATCTGGTCCAGCTTCTTGGTGGGGAGACCCAGCAGGTAGCCGATCTTGTTCGGCAGGCTGCGGAAATACCAGATGTGGGCAACAGGAACGGTGAGCTGGATGTGGCCCATGCGCTCGCGGCGCACCTTCTTCTCGGTCACTTCCACACCGCAACGGTCGCACACGATGCCCTTGTAGCGGATGCGCTTGTACTTGCCGCAATGGCATTCGAAGTCCTTCACGGGACCGAAAATGCGCTCGCAGAAGAGTCCGTCACGCTCCGGCTTGTAGGTCCGGTAGTTGATGGTCTCGGGCTTGATCACCTCGCCATGGCTGCGCTCCAGAATGAGTTCCGGGCTGGCCAGGCTGATGACGATCTTGTCGAAGTTGCTATTGAGCTTGACTTCCTTTTTCATGGGGTTCTTCGATCAAGGGTCCGCTTAGTTCTTATCGCTATCACCTTCGAGGCTGATGTTCAAGGCCAGACCACGGAGTTCGTGGAGCAGCACGTTGAACGACTCAGGGATGCCCGGTGCAGGCAGGGGCTCGCCTTTCACGATGGCCTCGTACGCTTTGGCGCGTCCTACCACGTCATCGCTCTTCACGGTCAGGATCTCCTGCAGGATGTGGCCGGCACCGAAGGCCTCGAGTGCCCACACTTCCATTTCACCGAAGCGCTGACCACCGAACTGGGCCTTACCACCGAGCGGTTGTTGCGTGATGAGGCTGTAGGGTCCGATGGAGCGGGCGTGCATCTTGTCGTCGACCATGTGCGCCAGCTTGATCATATAGATCACGCCCACCGTGGCCGGTTGGTGGAACCGTTCGCCGGTGCCGCCATCGTACAGGTGAATGCGTCCGAAGCGCGGCAGTCCGGCCTCGTCCGTTTGCGCGTTGATCTCATCGATCGTGGCACCGTCGAAGATCGGCGTGGCGTACTTGCGACCCAGCTTCAAGCCGGCCCAACCCAGTACGGTCTCGTAGATCTGTCCCAGGTTCATGCGCGAGGGCACGCCAAGCGGGTTCAGCACGATATCCACAGGCGTTCCGTCCTCCAGGTAGGGCATGTCGGCATCGCGAACGATGCGGCTTACGATGCCCTTGTTCCCGTGGCGGCCGGCCATCTTATCACCGATCGCCAGCTTGCGCTTGGCGGCCACGTAGACCTTGGCCAGTTTCACGATGCCCGTGGGCAGCTCGTCTCCGATGCTGACCTGGAACTTCTTGCGCTTGTACACGCCACTGATGTCGCTGTGGCGGATGTTGTAGTTGTGGATGAGCTGACGCACCAGTTCGTTCGTCTTCTTGTCCGCGGTCCACTCGGTCGGGTCCACGGTCACGAAGTCGATGCCCTGGAGCACCTTGGCGCTGAACTTCACGCCCTTCTTGATCTGCTCTTCCTTGTACTTGTTGAAGACGCCGTTGCTGCTCACACCGCCGATGAGCTTCATCATCTTCTCGATGAGGATCTCCTTCAGCGAACCGAGCTCCAGGTCGTACTCCTTGTCGATCTGGTCCAGAACGGCCTTCTCGTTGGTCTTGGTCTTCTTGTCCTTGATGGCGCGGCTGAAGAGGCGCTTGTCGATGACCACACCCTTGGTGCTGGGCGGAGCCTTCATGCTGGCGTCCTTCACATCACCGGCCTTGTCGCCGAAGATGGCACGCAGCAGCTTCTCTTCCGGGGAAGGATCGGTCTCTCCTTTCGGCGTGATCTTGCCAATGAGGATGTCGCCTTCCTTGATCTCCGCACCGATGCGGATCAGACCGTTCTCGTCGAGGTCCTTGGTGGCTTCCTCCGAAACGTTCGGAATATCCGACGTCAGTTCCTCCAGGCCGCGCTTGGTGTCGCGCACCTCCATGATGTACTCATCGATGTGGATGGAGGTGAAGATGTCCTCGCGGGCCACGCGCTCACTGATCACGATGGCATCCTCGAAGTTGTAGCCCTTCCATGGCATGAAGGCCACGAGCAGGTTGCGACCGATGGCCAGTTCGCCGTCCTGCGTGCTGTAGCCTTCCACCAACACCTGACCTTTCACCACCTTCTCGCCCTTGCGGACGATGGGGCGCAGGTTCATGCAGGTGCTCTGGTTGGTCTTCATGAACTTCGTGATGGTGTAGGTCTTCTCATCACCCTCGAAGCTCACAGTGCGCTCGTCCTCAGTGCGCTTGTACTCGATCACAATGTGGTCGGCGTCCACGCTCTTCACCACACCTTCGCCTTCGGAAGCCAGCAACACACGGCTGTCGTGCGCCACGCGCTCCTCCAGACCTGTGCCCACGATCGGGGCATCGGGACGAAGCAGCGGCACGGCCTGACGCATCATGTTCGAGCCCATGAGGGCCCGGTTGGCATCGTTGTGCTCCAGGAAGGGGATCAAACTGGCCGCGATCGAAGCGATCTGGTTGGGGGCCACGTCCATCAGGTGCAGCTCTTTCGGGCTGGTCACTGGGAAGTCACCCATCAAACGGGCCTTCACGCGCTTATCGGTGAACTCACCGCTGTCATTCACGTTGGCGTTCGCCTGGGCGATCACCTGATCATCTTCTTCTTCGGCGCTCAAGTAGATGAGATCGCCCTTGATGTCCACCTTACCGTCCGTCACCTTGCGGTAGGGCGTCTCGATGAAGCCAAGGTTGTTCACCTTGCTGTACACACAGAGGGAACTGATCAGACCGATGTTCGGTCCTTCAGGTGTCTCAATGGTGCAGAGGCGGCCGTAGTGGGTGTAGTGCACGTCGCGCACTTCGAAACCGGCGCGTTCGCGGCTAAGACCTCCGGGTCCAAGTGCCGAGAGGCGGCGCTTGTGGGTGATCTCGGCCAGCGGGTTGGTCTGGTCCATGAACTGGCTCAGCTGGTTCGTTCCGAAGAACGAATTGATCACTGAGCTCAGGGTCTTGGCATTGATCAGGTCGGTCGGG
>JADZGG010000249.1 GCA_020854015.1 Flavobacteriales bacterium | reverse complement strand
GTGCTCACATTGGAAGTGGTGCTGACGGTGGTCTGGATCACCTGTCCCGCGACCCAGTTCGAGGTGCTCCCGTTCAAAGTGAAGGAATAAAGTGTTCCAGCATTGGCGTTGGCTGAAGCATCATTCAAGGTGACCAAACCTCCATGGAACCCGCCTGCCAAACCCTGATCGCACCTATAGTATGCCACCAAGCTCGCAGGGGTGACGCAGAACGAGCGGCCCTTGTATGCATTGATCTCTGCCGCCGACCGGGCCACGTTCCAGACCCGTACATCGTCGATCGTGCCGTTGAAATGATTGATCATGTCATTCCTGCGTCCTACAATGATCCCGTTCATATTGCTCGTGTTCACCGTCTGGGTGGGGTTCCCACTGGCGACCATCGCACCGTTCACATAGAGTTTCAGCTTGGGATTGGCGGCGTTATTGAATGTGGCGGCAAGGTGGTACCAAGCACCCATCACCATAGGCGTGGTCGAACTGACGCCGTAGCCACCGACCTCGATCCGCGGCAGCGCGTTGATGATGTTCAGTGTGAATCGATTACCATTCGCCATGTCTCCCCAATCCAGCACCACACGCTGCTGGGTTGATACAGCATCCTGCTTCACCCAAGCCTCCACGGTCCGGGAAGCAGCACCCAGCGGGCCGGGCTGGGGGGCTTGTACGTAGTCATCAACACCATCGAGATGAAGTCCATTCTGGGCTTGCACCAGTGCAGGAAAGAAGAACGAACACGAGAAACGGATCGCTATTACGCGCATGGTCAGGGGGTGGTGATGGAAGATCCGCGGCGAACGTATGCTACCCTCGGGGTCCGATCGTCGTTATTCGGCTACAAGCGATCTACTTTTACAGGTGATGCGCGCCACCCTCCTTTCCCTCCTCCTGTTGCCGCTTTGCGCACAGGCCCAGATCGTCTACGACCATGCCGTTCTTGACGAGGTCGTGCAGGGCGAACAGCGCGGTCACGGCAGCATGACCTTGCGTGCTTCCTCAGGCAGTCCCACGCGCGGCTACGACATCACCTACCACCGCTTCGAATGGGACCTGGATCCGGCAGTGCGTGCCATCAGCGGCTCTGTGACGACGCACTTCACCACCACCGCCGACCTGGACACATTGTGGTTCGACCTGAGCGACTCCCTCACCGTGTACGATGTGACCAGGAACGGCGTGGCGTTGGCGTTCGTGCATGCCGATGAACGCCTATCCATCGCGTTCCCCACCACGCTCACTACAGGCACCTCCGATTCCGTCACCGTAAGTTATGCGGGCGTGCCGCCCACCACGGGCTTCGGTAGCTTCGAGACCGGCGACCACAACGGCACACCGGTGCTGTGGACCCTGAGCGAGCCCTACGGCGCCAGCGACTGGTGGCCCAGCAAGGAGGACCTGTTCGACAAGGCGGATTCCATCGACCTATTCGTCTCCGTGCCATACGGGAATCGCGCTGCTGGCAATGGCGTGCTGATCGATAGCATCCCCGGGAACGCACAGGTGATCTACCATTGGAAGCACCGCCATCCGATCGCGTACTACCTCGTGGCCACAGCGGTCACCAACTACACGGCCTACTCCGACTTCGCATACCTGCCCAACGACACGGTGGAAGTGTTGAACTACGTGTACCCCGAGGAAGTGCAGGATGCCCAGAACATCACCGCGCAATGTGCCTCCCAGATCCAGCTCTTCAGCCAGCTCTTCGGCACCTATCCCTTTGCTGATGAGAAGTACGGGCATGCGCGTTTCGGCTGGGGCGGCGGCATGGAGCATCAGACCATGACCTTCATGGGCGGCTGGAACTACGAACTGATGGCACATGAGCTGGCCCACCAGTGGTTCGGTGACAAGGTGACTTGTGGCAGCTGGGAGGACATCTGGCTCAACGAGGGCTTCGCCACCTACCTCAGCGGCCTCTGTTACGAGTTCCTGATCCCGCAATACTGGTATCCCTTCAAACAAGGCCGCATCAACTATGTGACCAGCCAGCCCGCTGGTAGCGTGTTCGTTACAGACACAACTGATGTTGGCCGCATCTTCAATGGTCGTCTGAGCTACGCCAAGGGGGCCATGGTCCTGCACATGTCACGCTGGGTATGCGGTGATAGCGCCTGGTTCGCTGGCGTGGGCAACTACCTCAACGACCCCGACATCGCCTACGGCAGCGCGCTCACCCATCAGTTGCAAGATCATCTGGAAGCCGCAAGTGGCGTGGACCTGGACGGCTTCATGGCCGACTGGTTCATGGGCGAAGGCTACCCCACCTACACCCTGCCCTGGAGCCAGGACGCGAACGGCAACGTGGACCTCACGCTCTACCAAAGCCCCTCGCACCCCAGCGTGGACTTCTTCGAACTACCTGTGCCGGTGCGCTTCAAGAACGCGAACACCGACACCCTCATCGTGCTCAACAACACGGTGAATGGAGAAGTATTCAGTTTCAACCTACCCTTCCAAGCGGACAGCGCGCTGCTGGACCCAGACCTATGGCTAATCAGCGGACAGAACATCGTGACCCGTGTGAGTGACGCGGTGCAAGGCGATGACGCCATCGTGCTGTACCCGAATCCGGCCACGAACGTGCTCACCATCCGAATGCCTTCCTCGAACCGCGCCTTGCAACTGCGCGTGCTCGACGCACTCGGCCGTGTGGTGCGCACCGGAACGCTCACGAACCCGCAAAGCGGCGAACTGGATGTCTCAGATCTACCTACCGGAGCCTACCTC
>JADZGG010000248.1 GCA_020854015.1 Flavobacteriales bacterium | reverse complement strand
GAACAGCAACACGCCGACGTGGATCGCCACGGCCACCATCATGATCATCGCTACCATCATCCCCGCCCCGTTCTTCTCCGTTAGCGAGAGCAACTGGATCAGGACCGCATAGCCCAGCAGGATGAAGAGGT
This sequence comes from Flavobacteriales bacterium, assembly GCA_020854015.1. Lineage (GTDB taxonomy): Bacteria > Bacteroidota > Bacteroidia > Flavobacteriales_F > PHOS-HE28 > PHOS-HE28. The sequence goes on along the minus strand of JADZGG010000248.1, from coordinate 7,561 downwards.
TGTTGCGGAGGAGCTTGGTGTTCATTCAATGCACATTGAAGTGGAGCAACCCATTAAAGAAACACAATCCGTGGCCGACGAGCAGAACAGAGAGGCCTGCCAGAACTTTTTGCTTTCCCAAGGGCTTCGTCCCCTCCTGAGCCATGTCCTTCCGACCAAGAATGAAGAGGACCACTGCATGAGCCACAAGGGTGAACCAGTGCAAGCCAATGATATCCACCCATCCGCCAATGACCATGAACACCACTGAATAGCCAAGCAGGATCAGCAGGTTGTTCCGGAGCGGATGCGTGTTCATGGTCTCTCGTTCCACGCTCATGAGAACAGAAAGGGCGCAGCACAAACAGAACCACCGATCAGAAGCCAGACAAGGCCCGATCTCAGGAGTTGCGTCGCGAACGGCACATGGCGGGGGATCATGAGCAGGATACCCGCAGTGATGGCTTGAACAGCTCCGGCCCCGGCGGAAACGAGGCAGAACGCCAGCCATCCGACCGGTACGTGACTGTTCGGGAACGCTTCCCCATAGGCCAAGCAACTGACACCGAGCAGGAGAATGCCGATCACGCTGGTAATAAGGAAGGGCCTCTTCATGCGCTCATCTGTTGCAACTCCGCCAACCGCTTCCGCTGCGACTCTTCACGGTAGAACAGGTTCATCGTTTCGAAGGGGATCGCGTTCAAGCTGACCGGGTCGATGATGTGGACGCAGCTGCGCTTGATGGCCCGCACGTCGAAGTCGTAGGCATCGATGAAACGCATGATGATGATGCGGAAGAGGTTCTCGTACTTCAGTTCGGGTGCGTCGATGTCGGGCAGGCAGCACATGATCCTGTGCATCGTTTCGTGAGCCTTGTCGCTGGGCGTGCCGGTGCTGAAGAGCTTCACCATGTGTTCCTTCAGGCGTTCGTCCTGCTCGTACACGATGGTGTTGCGGCTGTTGTTCAGTAGGTCGTCCGGATCGATCATGCGCGTGAGCGGGAATACCTCGCCGTTCAGCTTCAACGCATAGCCCATGGCCAGCGCATCGGGGTTGCAGGGCACGGGCACGATATCCTCTGGCGTGAACACAGGGCATTGGTCCAGGATCCCCTGGCGCACCTCGGTGAGCGTGATGCGGTCCGTGGACGGGTCGTAATGCTCGGTTCGCCCCGCCGCCTGCACGGGCTGGAAGGTGACACCGCGCACACAACGCTGCTTCATTGCATAGTCGATGATGGCGCCGATCTCGTCGTCGTTCACGCCCTTCTCCACCGTCACCACCAATGTGGTGCTCAGGTTGAACTCGTTCAGGTGATCAATGGCCTTCTGGCGGATGGCCGTGAGGTCCTCGCCCCGCAGGCGCTTCAGCACTTCCGGCTTGAAGGAGTCAAACTGCAGGTAGAGCTCGAAGTCGGGCATGTAGCCCGCCAGCCGCTCGGTGAAGGCCCGGTCCTTGGCGATGCGGATGCCGTTCGTGTTCAGCATCAGGTGGCGGATCGGACGGCGCTTGGCGGCATCCAGGATCTCGAAGAACTGCGGGTGCACCGTGGGTTCGCCGCCGCTCAGCTGCACCACATCGGGGTCGCCCTCGTTGCGCACCGCCGCGTCGAGCATGCGCTCCACTTCCTCCAAGGTGCGGTGCTGGCCGTGCATGGGACCGCTGCTCGCATAGCAGATCGGGCATTCCAGGTTGCAGCGGTCGGTGATCTCGATCAGCGTGAGGCAACCGTGCTGCTCGTGGTCCGGACAGATCCCGCAGTCATACGGACAGCCGTAGTGCGTCTTCGTATTGAAGGTCTTCACCATCTCCCCGGGCTTCAGGTAGTGGCGACACCGCTTGTAGTACTCCACGTCCGTTGCGATGAGCACCTTCTGAGCGCCGTGCTCCGGACAGCGCTTCAACATGAAGACCTTGCCCTCGTCGAAAATGATCTTCGCGTCCACCCGGCGTAGGCAGGTGGGGCAAAGGCTCAGCGTGAAATCATAATAGGTGTACGGACGCTCTGGCATGAAGGCAATATTAAGTCCCATGCGGATCGGCTTCCTGTTGACCTGGCTGTTCCACCTGAAGCAAGAGGCTCTTCGGTTCCGTCCAGGCTTTGAAGTAGTAGAACACGCCTGCCTCGGCGGCCAGCTGGATGGCGGTGAACCCGTACAGCACTTTCGGCGCTGGCTTGATGAACTCGATCGCGAAGCGGAATTCGAGGTAGAGCACCATGAAGATGATGAAGCGCGCGCCGGGACGCAGGTCCCACTTACGCTCGACGGCCAGCAGCACGATCCAGATCACGCCCAGCCAGAGGATCTCATAGATGTTCGTGGGGTGGCGCATCACACCATCTCCCAGGTCCATGCCCCAGGGCAGCTCGGTGCGCACGCCGTAGGTATTGTCCTCCAGTCCACCCAACAGGCAGCCCACGCGCCCCACCATCATGCCCAGGATCAGCGGGTAGGTGAAGAGGTCCCCACTACTGCTCTGGACACCGATGATCCGCTTCGTGAGCTCCACACCGATCAATCCCCCCAGCAGTCCACCCACCACCGTGCGGTTGTTGAAGGCCACGAAAAGCGCACGCCAGTCCCAGGCCAGCTTGGCGGGATCCTCCAGCGCGCCCAGGATCCTTGAACCCAGCAAGGCTCCCGCGGCAGCACCGATGATGATCCACACGCGCTTTTCCTCAGCGATCGGATCGCCCTTGCCCACCCGTAGACGTTGGAAGTAGGTGTAGCCCACGGCGAAGGCCGCGATCTCGAAGATCAGGTGGAGCAAGTGATGCATTGGCGGCCGAAGTTCGGCATGCGCACGATCTTTGGAACATGCATGTGCTCTTCATCCTCTACGTCCGATCCCAGGCCGCGAGCCGCGACTTCTACCGGGCCCTCCTCGACGCGGAACCCGTGCTGGATGTTCCGGGCATGACGGAGTTCGACCTGGGCCACTGCAAGCTCGGCCTGATGCCCGAGGACGGCATCGCGCGGATCATCACTCCTGCCCTGCCCCATCCAGCCACTGGCCAAGGCGTTCCGCGGTGTGAGCTTTACTTGCTCGAAGATGATCTCTCCGCCATGGTGGAGCGGGCGAACAGCGCTGGTGCGCAGGTCGTCGCGCCCGCCAAAGACCAGGACTGGGGCCACCGGGTCACCTACTTCGCCGATCCGGACGGGCATGTGATCGCTCTCGCACAACCGATCCGCGCATGAGCGAGAGCACCCTCAAAGTCATCACCACCGTGCGATCCTTCGACCACTTGATATCGGTGCGCCGACGAACCCTCTGATCCGTCGCGCACGGTGAAGGCGGAGCAGCCCGAAGTGCGCTAGTCCAAGTAGGAAGGGTAGTCAAAGCGCCCCTCCTCCTGCCAGCGATCACGTCCCATGTAGCGCAGCTTCCCGGCAAGGTCCTTCACGCGCTTCTCCATTTCCGCTGGATCGGTCACGTTCTCCTCATCCGTCATGATGAAACGGTCCGTGAAGGGCTTCGCATCACCCTCGCGGAAGAAGCCTGTACAGGACAGCGACCATTCCTTCGCACCTTCATCCTTCTGCACTTTCGTGGTGAAGAAATGGACCGGTCCATTGCCGAAGCGCGTGGTGACCTCCTGCACACCGACCTGCTCAACACTATCCTTCACATACTCCCGATCACCGGAGAGCAAGTAGGCCTTTGCGTTCGCGTCAGCACTGAGCCAGTCCTTGCTGAAGAGCTCAGGATGATGAAGCGCCTGAAGCGTGCGGAAGGTCCAAAGGCGCGCGTCATCGCGTTTGGCGTAGCGCTCCCAGAACGCAGGGGGCACAACTGCGCCACGGTCCAGAAGGAAGGACGCCGTCGGCAGTTCGATCTCGTCCGTTCCGCTCGTAAGGGCTTGATCGAAGAACGCGCGTACCTCCGGTTCCTTGATGAAGGGGAACAAGAGGCGTTGGTAGGCCTGGTAGGTGGAGGACCAGTTCCCCAGATCCGGCACTTCATGGTACTTCAGCAATTCCTCATCCGTGGAGCGGCCATAGTGCCCGTTCCATGCAAAATCACGTATCGCTCCGGTCGGCGAGTCCTCCTCCTCATCGTATTCATACTCACTGTCATCCCCCTCATGCCGGGCACTGGCAATGGCGCGCTTCAGCTCAACACGTCCCTTCATGAGCAGCTCGCTCTTGCGTGCGGCGATCTCCGCGGTCGTCATGAGCTTCTTGTCGACCAAGGCGCCGGCCAGCTTCAGCACAGGATCCTCGAACTCGGGGAAGGTCCGCAATTCCCACGCCTTGGGGAACAGGGTGCGGGCCACTTCCAACGAATCGAAGAACGGTGAGAACGTGCTCTGCAACCGCCACTCCTCCTCGCTCAGTGGTGGGTCGGCGATCATCAGGTCCAGAAAGACCTTCGCCCCTTCCTTCGATCGCTGCCGGGCGAGCGCTTCCAACACCGCGAACCGGACATCAAGCGAATCACCAGCGGCCGCGTACTGCTCGCGCAGGAAAGGGATCACTTGCGGGTGATGCAACCGGCCCAGCTTGTCGATGGCGCGGGTCCGAAACCCTTTATCAGCATCTCGCGCCTCGTCGCTCTTGATGTAAGTGATCAAGGCGGGCGCATCGGGATCCTCATATTCCCCCTGGTAGAAAGAGGACCGGGCTTGTGCAGCATGGGTGGAGTCGGTTCCGCTCAACCAGGTGAGCAATTCCGCGCCCTTCTTGCGGAAGATGCCTTCGCTGAACACCGTATCCGTTCGGAAAGAGACCAGGAAACTGTCCGCCCAAGCGCTCGGTACACCTCGTTCATCAGCGACCGTACGCAAGGTGTAGAGTGCGCCAGGACATTGCTGCATCACCACGCGCACCGTGCGTGAACACGCGCTATCAGCGAGGTATAGCTCCACTCGCCGAGCCTCTTTCTCACCGGTCATGCGACGGTCCTTCACTTGCAGCAGGTCGTTCCGGCTGAGGTCCTTGACGCGCTCATCCCAGAACGCATCCTCGTCATCCATGGTGATGAAATGATGGAAGCGCTCGAACACCACGTAGACAGCCTCCGGTGTTGAGGTCGACCGGTAAAGCAGCTTTCGCTCCTCGTGCTGGTGTGAGACGTTCTCCTTCCGGCCAGCGTTCCGGAGAATTTCCTGGAAATAGTTGGCGAAGCCCGCAACGCGTTCCATCAGCTGGTCATGAGTGGAAGAGGTGCGCACGGAGAAGTGCATGAGCGTGTCGTGGAACGTATTGAGCTGCTGCACCGCGGCGTAGGGCGTACGTTGGTAGCTCTCGAAAAAACGCGAGGCCCTGCCCGCCGCTGCCCGTGTGCACAGCAGGTCATACCGGTCCCTGTCAATTGCGATCATGTAATGCACGGTATCGCCCTCGGCATTCACACCCGAGGCCCGGATCGAGCGGTCATCGGATCCGATCCGTCGCTTGGTGATCGCGGTGAGACCCAGGTTCTTCCCGCTTTGCTCCGCAAGCACGGCCAGTTCGAAGGTGTCCTGCTCCAAGGTGGTGACATCAGGGAACAAGGTGGACATGGACATGTAGCCCTTTCCATCGGCATCCACGGCCTGCACCATGTGGACCTGCTCCACCGATACGTCCGTCAACCAGCCCATGCGAGGCTCCGCTTCGGAGGTCTGACGCAGGGCTGGCAGCTCCATGGAAAGGCCTCCATAGCTGGGACTCCAGGTGCTCGATGCGGCCGTAGGGGGCGCATTGAACCGGATCGAAGCGAAGGCGCGCTCACCATCTTTTTCCGCTTGCGACACATCGCGCATGGTCCGCTCGAAGATGAAGACCTCGAAGGGGCTGACGACCACCTTGTGGTGCACCAAGCGACCCGTGCGGTCCTGGGACCGCACATCGATCCCGGGCCATCCGTTCGCTGCGATGAAGCGCTTGGCCTGCTCGATGCGGCCAGGTACGCCTTCATACAAGCCGCTGTCCACCTGCTGAAGCACCTCCTCGGAGGTGAGCCCCCGTAGTGCCGCGAACGTGGGGATCCGCTGCACCAGGAAGTGCGAGCCGTTGGTCATGTCCGCTGCGATCTGCATCTCGTTCGACCCGGATTTGAAGGGCATGGGGTACAACGGCGCCGGCAGCTCGATGCTGAACGCGCTGTCCGCAGCCCATTGCGTACGCCATTGAACAGGTCGGTAAGCGACCTCATGTTTGCGTTGCGAAGCACGGCTCTTGGAGGTCGGGGTGCCGCGCACGGGCTCCACCGTGTAGCCCTTCCTGCGCAGCATTTCGATCAGGCCCTTCTCACCCGGCAGGTGCATGGCGCCGACCCCGGTGAACACGGAGCGTTGGCCCATCAAGGGCAACATGGCCTCCAGGAACACGTCGTTGCGCTCATCGATCACGAAACGGCGCATGCGATCATCGTCCGAGGTCAGGTCGAAAAGCGAATCCATGCGATCCAGGTCCTGGACCCGGTAGCTGTCCTCAATGGCCTCCGACGGCGTTATGCCCAGCGCACGGGCTTCCTTCCGGCGTTTCTGCCGCGCAGGATCGGGCTCGCTTCCATCAGGCATCACGGCGCGCAGCAGCTGCTGTATCGCGTGCTCCATGCCTTCCAGACCGACCACCTGCTTGCCGGAACGACTGCCGCATTGGTAGATGAAGAGGTCCAGGTAGGTGTCCTCCTCATGGTTGGCGTTGCGGCTGGTCATCCGGTACAGCAGGTCGTTCACCACTTCTGGATCCTGTGCCAACGCTGCGGTGTAGGTCTTGCGGTCCGGGAACTCCAACGCGAACGCCTTGCGGTACAGGTCGTTCTCGCTCATGCCCCCTTCCCGCATGCCAGCGAAGGCCGCGAACCATTCCGAGGTGGCCAGCTCGCCCAGCCACGAGGCCGGGTCCATCTCCAGCGCCACCACGTCGCTCCCGTCCAGCGCAGCGAAGAACTCCTCACTGAGGTGAAAGGCCACCTTGTTGCTCACGTGCATGGTGCCGTACAGGTAGCTGGGCTTCGACAGGCCGGGACCTGTGATCTTCCAGAGCAGCGCGTCGTACTTCGGGGCCTGCTGCGCCACCACCGCGTTCACCAGCACCAGTCCCAATACCAAGGCCATCAGGCCGTTCCGGGGTTCGATCCTCATAGGGGCAAGTTAATTTCCCGGGCGGATCCGCAGCCTCCTAGGCCAACAAGCTCCTCCTGACCATACCTTCAAGCGGTCTTCAACCCGCTCCAAACCTTGGCCATGACGGAACTTCCGCGCTCCACCGACGACCTTGCACGCTATGTGCTCGTGTTGTTTGCCATCATACTTACCTGCACAGGGCTGTACTACGGGCGCGACCTGCTGATCCTCCTTTTCACATCGGCCATCTTCGCTTCGCTGATGCTGCCTATGCATAACGGACTGGTGAAGCGCCACTTCCCCTCTTGGCTGGCGGCCTTTCTCTGTTGCCTCAGCATGCTCTTGGTGGTGGTCAGCCTCATTTGGTTCTTCGCCTGGCAGTACAGCCATTTCGCCAAGGACCTGCCGGAATTGCGCACGTCGCTGGACTCGAAGTTGACGTCCATCCGGAGCTACCTCGACGGGCGGTTCCACTTCAGCATGGAACAGCAGGAAGCGTGGATGGACAGCCAGGTGGAGAAG
>JADZGG010000247.1 GCA_020854015.1 Flavobacteriales bacterium | reverse complement strand
CCAGTACCATATCTGGGCGAGCGGCACAAGATCCTGGACCGACATGCCCCGTCGCGTGCATGTGAGCGGCACGGATGTGGACCGTTTGGCGAAGGAGACCGTGGACAGGCTCAATGCTCCTGTCAAGCCCTTGCGTGCAGTGATCACCCGCGCGCTGGAAGGGGATGAGCTGATCGCAAGGACCCTGAAGACGCATGGCATTGCGGTGAGCGGTGTGGAACTGCTGACACCTGTGGCCATCCCCTTCACTGAAGTGCCCGATCATGAGCGGGTCTTCTTCACTTCACGCAACGCGGTCCGCTTCTTCATGAAAGGAGGCGGAGACCTGCGCATGGCCCCCTGCGATGCCATTGGCAACGGCACGGCCGAAGAGATTCGAAAGCATGGTGCGGAAGTCGGTTTCATTGGCGATGGACCGGACACACCCTCCATTGCGAGAGCATATGTGGAACGCTTCGGCCAGCTGAAGGTCCTCTTTCCTTGTGCCACCGATGGACTCCGGACCGTGCAGAAGGCCATGCCTGAAGGTCATGCCTTCGACCTTCAAGTCTACACCATGCACCCTGTGCGCCTGGTGCGACCGATCGAAGGCGATCTGGTCATTGTGACCAGTCCAAATCACGCCGATGCCCTGCATGCCGTTACTGCATTGGGGCGTTGGACAAGCGTTGTGGCCATGGGCACCAGTACCGCGCAACGCATCAAGACCTTGAGCGGGGTGGAGGCCCTGATCCCTTGGTCGAGCACCGAGATGGCCTTGATCGATGCGGTCTTCAACATCGCTACCGTGCCCCCGAACTACTGACCCGATCCACCATGGACCTGCTGCACCGCCCTCGTCGCACGCGCAAGAATGCCATCATCCGGGAGGCCGTCGCCGAAACCCGTGTCCATCCGGCTCAGTTCATCTACCCTTACTTCGTGAAGCCTGGCAGGGGCATGCAGGACCCGATCCTCGCCATGCCCGGCATCTCGCACTTCACCGTGGACACCCTGCTGAAGGATGTGGAAGTGGGGTTGAAGCTCGGGCTGAACAAGGTGCTGCTCTTTGGCGTGCAGGAGCCCAAGAGCGAAGAGGGCGATGCGGCCTGGAGCGAACGCAGTGTGGTGCCCAGTGCCATCCGCGAACTCAAGAGGGCTTTCGGTGACGACCTGTATGTGATCACTGATGTGTGCCTTTGCGCTTACACCACCCACGGCCATTGTGGTCTTGTGCATGACCACCATGTGCTGAACGATGAAAGCGTGGACCGTCTGGTGAGGATGGCCCTCACACACGCCACTGCCGGTGCCGACATGGTGGCCCCGAGCGATATGATGGACGGACGCATCGGTGCGATGCGTCAAGGGCTGGACACGCACGGCTTCACCAATACCGCGCTCATGAGCTATGCGGTGAAGTTCGCCAGTGCCTACTACGGCCCCTTCCGTGAAGCGGCCGGTTCAGCGCCCGGATTCGGGGACCGACGCAGCTATCAGATGGATGCGCGCAACGGTCGTGAGGCCATGCGCGAAGCCCTTCTGGATGAACAGGAAGGAGCGGACATCCTGATGGTGAAGCCCGCGCTCGCCTACCTCGACATCCTCGCTGAACTTCGCCAGCGCACAGACCTGCCATTGGCTTGTTACAACGTAAGTGCAGAGTACAGCATGGTGAAAGTGGCTGCTGCTGCCGGGCTGGTGGATGAACGCTTGATGACCTTGGAGAACCTGCATGCCTTCGCGCGCGCCGGCGCCGACCTCATCATCACATACCACGCACGCGAAGTGCTGGAGAAGCGCTGGCTGTAGATCGGGCGGCGTTCGTGGCCGGTCCCGCTTCCTGCGCACTTTTCTTCATCTTCGTGTGGTCGTCCCTCATGTCCATCACGCGCATCCTTGTCGCTGACCCTCTGGAGGTCCTTGCTGTCGGTCTGAGCAGTTGGCTCGCTGACGCTCCTGAATTGAATGTGATCGGCCACGCCGCAACCGGTCAAGCTGTGCTCGAACGGCTCGCCAAGGAGCCCGTCGACCTCATTCTGATGGAGGTCTCGCTGCCCGAACAGGATGGGATCGATACCATGCGCGAAGTGCACCGGCGCCATCCAAAGGTGAAGGTGCTCGCCTATTCCTCGCTTACGGACATCGAGTATGTGAACAGCATGCTGATCGAAGGGGCTTCGGGCTATCTGGTGAAGGATGCCTCCCAAGCGGAGGTGATCACAGCGATCCGCACGGTGATGTGCGACAAGCCCTATCTGAGCCCTGCGGCACGGGAAAGCACGCTGCGTGGCTACGATTACACCGAGAAGCGCATGGACGGCGAATACATCGGCCTTACCGAGCGTGAACGTGAGATCATCCGGTTAGTGGCTCTGGAACGCACGAATGACGAGATCGCGAAGGCCTTGTTCATCAGCGTGGACACCGTGAAGACCCATCGCAAGCACCTGATGACGAAGCTGAACGTGCGCAGCCTGGCCGGGCTCGTGAGGTACGCGCGTGACCGCAACTGGATCTGAGCGGCACCCCCGAAAAATACCCTCTAGTGGGTATTGTGGGGGGCTGGGGGTCGGGGGAGTTTTGTTCCGTCAAGAATGGAACTCTCCCGGATCATGGAAAAGCAACCCGACATCACCTGCAAAGCCGCTCTCCTGGCGGCGATCCTGGCGCTCGCAGGACTGTCCCTTTTCGCTGCCGCCCCTCCCAGCCGTGATGAAGTGACCATCACCGGAAGGCTCTACGCCGACACATCGGATCTGGAGGACGCCATCCTGGTGGTTGAACTTGAGCAGGAATTGTGCCTCCGTTCGGTCCTTCTGCGCAATGGCCGCTTCGAATTCAAAGTGCCGGTAGGCGCTCATGCCCGCTTGGTCTTCCTGAAGCCCGGTTACCTCACCAAGGAAGTGCTCGTGGATACCAAGAACGCCCTTGTCAGCGCCCAAGCGAACAAGATCAACAAGACCGTGAAGTTCGACGTGGTGCTGGAATCCACTGAAGAACGGAAGCACCAGGTATACCTCGGCCCTGTCGGCTACATCCACTTCGTGAACGGTACCGGACTGATGCGGGTACGCCATGATGAACGCATGATGGCAGTTACACAAAAGGCCAAGGACGAGTAGCGATCGGATCGTATTCGGGTCAACAGCTCTCCCGTTGGTCCCTTCAGGCGGACCCCGGCTCTCTTCGCCGGGGTCTCGTCATTCCGTTCGGTCGGAACTATTCGATCTGGAACCGCTGGGTGGACATGTGTCCGTCATCATTCCTGATCAGCAGCAGATAACCGCCCGGAGGAATGCCGCTCACGTCCAGTTCGGAGCGGCCTCCGTTCAGCGTTCGCACCAAGAGCGACCGACCCGCAAAGTCCAGTACTTGTAAATGCTGCGGCCCGTTGTTGACCGTGTTCAGCAGTAGTAACGGAGCGCTGGAGGGAACGGGGTTCGGGCCGATGATCAGACGTGCTTCCCCTGTAACATCAGCTAGCGCTGTTGGCCCGATCCCGCAGATCAAGATCTGGCACAGCCCGCTGTCCACGCTGTAGAGTTCGAAGTTGCACGGCTGCGAGCAGAGGGGCATAACGATGGTGTCGTTCACTACGTTCAGCGGAATGTTGACGCCTTGTGGGTCGACGCAAGCAATGGGGTCGAACAGCCATTGATATGGGGCGGTACCACAATTGGCCCACATGGTCGAATAGGGCCCGAAGGCCCAGATGCCATCACAGCCGTTCGAAGGTGGGATCACATAGTAGGTGGTCAGTGCGGTCTGCGCTGATACGTGGCAAGTGAAAGCGACCAAGCTCAGGAACGCGGCAAGGGTTCGAAGCGGTTTCATGAAGTGAAACTAGCGTTGCCGGTTACTGCCGAACAGCGGCCATCACGCTGTGAGCGAACAGGGTGTTGTGGAGCGCGATGGAATGGCGTTGGGCTGAAAAAGCTCAGGGTCCCCGTTGGGAGACCCTGAGCGAAAATCGAATGAGCTCCTGCCCTTAAGAGGCCTGAGGCACTTTGCCGGAAGCCGATGCGGGATCGAGCACGCTTCCTTTCACTGCGGATAGCGGCAGCTCCATCGTTGTGATCACCGGATGACCCACCGTGAAGCGCACGCGCTCCATCCAGAGCTCCATGCTACGGGACACCGCCCCGATCGCGCTCCACGGGATGAACAGCGGGGGGTGACCGACCCGGAAAAGGAATATGACCGACAGGTACAGGCCGAAGGGGTCATGGGCGATGCGCAGTACACCGTTGTATTTCGCTCCGCCGATCCGTCCGGCCTGGAACGACCGACACGGAGGCACCGGTCCCGGCGGACCACCGTACCGCTCGTGCATCCTGCCCCACCCACTCGTGTGGCCGATCATGAAGCTGATCAGGCACCAGAACAGCGGAAAGCCGAGCGCGAACCAGGCCGGGTGGAAAGGCAAGGGATGGGTGTTCGCTACGTCGATCGGTTCCATGGTGGTGCCAAGGTATTCTTGGCAGGAGCTGTGTGAAAAAGCTCAGGGTCCCCGTTGGGAGACCCTGAGCAAAATGTCGGAATGGGAACGGGCAGGAGCCCGTGCGACGTTACTTGAACGCCGCCAGCCCGGTCACCTCCTGCCCGGTGATCAGCAGGTGGATGTCGTGCGTGCCTTCGTAGGTCACCACGCTTTCGAGGTTCATCATGTGGCGCATGATGGGGTACTCGTTGGTGATCCCCATGCCGCCGAGGATCTGCCGGGCTTCGCGGGCCACGTTCAGGGCCAGGGCCACGTTGTTGCGCTTGGCCATGCTGATCTGCGCGGT
>JADZGG010000246.1 GCA_020854015.1 Flavobacteriales bacterium | reverse complement strand
TCCGCAGCGTGTTCCGACCACATGGAAAGATCGAATTGAAAGTTACCAGAGAGCACACTGTGTCGCCTACTACGCGTTCTTTGGCATTGCCCCTACTAGCGGGTCTTGTGGGTTTCGTGTTCACCTACGGACTTTCCAATAACATCAGTTTCGAGGATCGAGCAGTGCGTGTGGAGTTCGAGCTGATCGCCACCCACAAGGACAATTTCCAGATCTTCCATGCGGACAAGCCCGGGGCCTTCACCGAAGGCAACTATGTCAACGCCCCCGTGCACGGTTCTCCAGGCATCCAACTGGTCAGCTTCCGGATGCCGCAGGACACCCTGTTCAGCTACCTGCGCTTCGACCCGGGCAACGCTCAGGATTCCCTCGTGATCCGGCGGATGTGGTTGCGCTGCAACGACGAAAGCACGGAGCACGATGCCAATTCCGTCTTCTATCTGTTCAAGCCCAATGAACAAGTGGACCAGTACGAAGTGCGTGGGGATGCTCTGGTGATCCACTTCAGTGGGAACGACCCCTTCCTGTTCTGTGACGCGAACATGCAAAGCGAAGTGAAAGCCTTATGGAAGCACTCGGGTAACGGCCCGCTACCGCTGCTCTTCGCCTTAGTGGCCGGGCTCTTCACGTTCTTCACCCTGTTGTTCAGGCCTGTTCCGGATCCTGATCGAGTGCGCCCAAAGCCTGTTGAACTTACGCTGATCGGCCTCTTCCTTGTGCTAGTGTCCCTGCCCTTGCTCTCCGAAGTGATCCCGGTGGAACCCAAGCTCGCTGATACGGAGAAAAGGCCCATGGCAGAGAAACCGTTGCTGAAGCTCCACTCGCTCACCGAGTTCGCGCCGAAGTACACGAAGTTCTACAACGACCATTTCGGCTTCCGTAAGTCGCTGTTCCGCCTGAACGCCTTTTTCCACAGCTACGCGCTCCACGATTCTCCGATGCCCGATAACCTGGTCTTCGGTAAAGACGGTTTCATGTTCCTGGTACGACCAGGTGCGGTGGACCAGTACCGTGGACTGCCGATGTTCACTGAACAGGAACTTCATTGGATCAGCGAGCGCTTGGAAAAGCGGCGCAAGTGGCTGGCCGAACGGGGCACCTCCTATTACTTGATGTTCCCGCCGCTCACGGCCACGATCTACCCTGACAAGCTTCCGGACAACATCGATCGCGTGCGTGAGCGTGGAGGACTTGACCAGCTGATCGACCACCTGAGAGCCCACACCACCATTCCAGTCGTGGACTGCCGCGAACCCTTGAAACAGGCACGGAGCGTCCGTGATGTGTACTACACCACCGACATCCACTGGAACCCTTGGGGGGCGTACATCGGCTATCGAGAACTGATGAACACCCTGTTGAAGGATCATCCCGAACTCGGCAGTGCCTGCCTGCCTGAAGATTATATCGTGGAGGCCGACACCAACGACCAAGGCGACCTGGCCATGCAGATGGCCCTCAACGATCAGTTCACGCGAGTGACCTATATGATGGTGCCCTTGGCCGGCGATCGCGCGCGATACCTGCCAGAGGAAGCACTGCCTGCGTCAGCGTTCTTCAAGTACAAGCCGGTCTTCAAACAAGGCCCCGACCCCAACGCCCCAAAACTGCTGATGTTCCGTGATTCCTTCGCGGTATACCTCATGCCCTACCTCAGCGAGCACTTCAGCCGCAGCGTGTATGTCTGGACGCCCATCTTCATCCCGGACATTGTTGAGAAGGAACATCCGGACATCGTTGTACAGGAGATCCTCGAAGTCTTCATTCGCGACCTGCTGGAGGACAAGCTCAGCGACGACCTGTAGTTCACACGCCGAACTGCCAGTCGTTCACACCCCGGCTCATGTTCGGGTTGTAGCAGGGATCGTCATCGATGTAACGATTCCAACGCGCTTTGAAGAGGCCGACCTCGCGCAGGTGCCGCTCGTAGCTCTCCCTTGTCATGTGCGGATGCCCGCGCGTGAGGGACTCGTAGTGGTAGAGCGTAACATGAGGTAGATAGACGTTGTTCACACCTGACTCGCGGAGGCGTAAGCAGAGATCGACGTCGTTGTACTCAACGGTGAAGTCCTGGTCCCAGCCACCGATGCGATCCAATTTCGCCCGCTCGACCATCATGCACGCAGCCGTGACCGCACTGTTGTTGTTGATCGTGTTCACGTAGTTGAAGTAGCCCGGACCATCGCGATGCGTGCCCACGAAAGTGTGACCGGCCACGCCACCCAGTCCGATGACCACACCCGCATGCTGGATGCTGTCGTTGTGGTAGAGCAGCTTCACACCCACCGCCCCGATGGAAGGGCGCTGGCTCCATTCGTGCATGGCGCGCAACCAGTCGGCATGCAGCACTTCGGTATCGTTGTTCAGGAAAAGGACCTGCTCTCCATTGGTGTGCTTGAGTCCCGTGTTCATGAGCTCCGAGAAGTTGAACGGCACATCGTGCGCGATCCACTCGAAGCGACCGGAATGTGCTCCCTTCATCTCGTCCATCAGCTCAAAGAGCTCATTCTTACGGCTGTTGTTGCTGACCACAAGCACCTCGAAGTCCGGATGGTCAGTGAGCGCGAAGATGGAGGTGAGGCAGGTGCGCAGCACTTGTGCCTGATCCTTGGTGGGTATGATGATGCTCACCTTTCCCCGCAGGGGTGATGTGAATCGGATACCATAACCGCGGAAGCCATCGAGGAAAGACACTTCGCCCGGTTCCCCCCGGCGATCCAACGCCTCGGTCAGCGCTTTTCGTGCGGCATCGTACGCATAAGGTTTCACATCTTCGCCTTGCGCGGCACTGCCAGCGTGTATGCGCCAGTGATACAGCACACGCGGTATGCGAACGATGCGTTCCGTGCGCTCGGTGCACCGCAGCAGGAGGTCGTAGTCCTGGCTGCCTTCGAAGCCCGGACGGAAGCCACCGACCTCCTTGATGAGCGCGGTCCGAAGCACTACAAGATGACCGAAGTAGTTCCGTGAAAGCAGATGATCAGGGCACCACTGGGGCTTGAAGTGCGGATCGCTGTGCCGGCCCTGCTCATCCACCTTATCCTCGTCCGAATAAAGAACATCCAACGTGGGCTGAAGCTGAAGTCGCTTGACAATGTGATACAGCGCGTCCGGTGTGAGCAGGTCATCATGATCCATCAACGCCACGAACTCACCCGTAACCAGTTCCATGGCACTGTTGCTCGCCCGACAGATGTGCCCGTTCTCCTTTCGGAAGCTCACCTTGATGCGTGGATCCTCCTTCGTCCAACGTTCGAGGCACTTGCGCACATCGGGGTCCGTTGACCGATCGTCCGCGATGCAGAGCTCCCAGTGATCATAGGCTTGATCGACCACACTGCGGATCGCGGCCTCGAGAAAGGCCACTGGCGGATCGAACACCGGCATGACGATGCTGATCAATGGGCGGAACGTGAAAGCAAGTGCGTCCTCCTTGTACTCTCGCAGGTCGGAGTCACGAGCGAAATGGCGCGCCATGTACTGGTGGTAGGGATCGCCGCTTACCTGGAACAGGTCGGGGCGGTCATGCGATCCCCCCACCACGATCCGTACAGGCCGCACCTCCGTCCACAGGTAGAGCGCCTTGAAGACCTTGGCGAAGAACTTCCGGAGGATGGTGCGCCCCTGCCGGGAGACGAAGAAGGTGATGCGCTTCAGCCAGCGCATACCTCGGCGGGACGTGTCACTGGAGGTACGAAGCAATGCGCGCATGCGGTAGTACTGCTTACGCAGGCGCCATAGCCTACTGTTCTCCATGGCCTTGATGCGCTCCTCGTACTGGCCGAGCATGGACTGCAATGCCTTGCCATGCTCGCGTTGCACCGATAACGCATGCATCACCTTTTCGACCTCCATATTCAGACGTTGGGCTTCAGCCGCCAGGTTCTCCCGATCAGCCACCGCGCGTGAGATGTCTTTCCGGTGAGCCTCTTCCAACGTAGCGATACGCTCCATCAGGCTCTGCAACTCGTTCAGTGCCCGTTCACGTTCGCGTTCAGCCCCCTCTGTCCGCTTGGCCTGCAACAGCCGCTCTTGCTCCGCAACATGTGCTACCTGCAAGGCGCTGGCACGCGCCGCTTCAGCTCGTTGAACAAGCTGCCGGTCATGCGCTTGGATGCCGTGCAACAGGGCGACCACCGCTTCACTGTGCTTGGCAAAGAGCATGGCATGCTTGCGTACGACGTAGCTGACGATGCGGCTGCGCATGGCTGGGTCATTCGCTAGAGAGACCAAGGAGTTCTCACGCACCAGGTAACGGATCAAGGGCTGATCCAAGTGATCGAACCGTTACCCCGCGCTCATTACCCGGATCCAGAGCTCCCAATCCTCGTAGCCGTCGCGCATGGCCTCATCGAAGCCCGACAAGGCCACTAGCGCAGAGCGACGCACCATCGCGCACGCATCGACCCTGTTGCCGGCGAGCATCTCGGGCAGGTCGCAAAGCGGTTGCTTCACCACTCCATCACGTTCACCGAACTCCTCCCGGTCACCGTACACCACGCTCGCCAACGGATCCGCATCCAACAACGCCGTCATGGCCTCCACGGCCCCTTCGACCATCACATTGTCCGCGTCCAGGAAGAGGATGTAGGGCCGATCGCAAAAGGACCAACCTGCGTTACGAGCTGCCGCCAGCCCTCGGTTCGGTTGATCGATCACTGTGAGGCCACTGCCACGAACGTCCTCCAGATTCTGAAGGGTCGCTTCGTCCGTACTTCCATCGTTCACCACGATGATCGAAGCACCAACCTTTCGCGCATCCTCAATGCTTGCGATAGACTCCTGGAGGAACTCGCCGTCGTTGTAGCAGGGGATCACAATACCCACCGCATCCATGCCTTGCCCAGCGCTCATGGGTTCAGCGGAATACCGAGCAGATCATGGTAGTGAAGTCCGACCTCGTGCGTACTTCCGACCTTCACGATGGTGCCTTGCTCCATGCACGCGGCCCGGTCACAGATGCGCTGGACCTCGCCCAGAAAGTGGGACACGAACACGATCGTGCACCCGCTTCTCTTCAGTTCATCAATGCGCCGGTAGCACTGCTGCTGGAAAGCGGCATCGCCTACTGCGAGCACCTCATCGATCAGGAGCACATCCGGGTCGTTGGCAGTGGCAATGGAGAAACCGAGTCGCGCTGTCATTCCCGTGGAATACCGCTTCACCTGCATGGCCAGCTCAGGCTCGGAAAGGCCTGCGAAGTTCCGGACGTAATCCTTGGTGTGCGCAATGTCCGATCGCGACAGGCCTAGGAGGGAACTGCAAAGGGCGACGTTCTCCCAACCGCTCAGCTCCGGTTCCAGGCCAACACCCAACGACAACATCGGCGCCACACGGCCCAGCACAGAGACCGTACCCTTCGTGGGCTCCACAATGCCGGCGATCACGCGCAGCAAGGTGCTCTTGCCTGATCCGTTCCGCCCCACGATCCCGAAGCACTCGCCCCGCGCGATCTCGAGATGCACATCGTGCAGAATGCACTTTCGCTCAAGCAACCGCTTCGATCCGATCGAAACGAGATACTCCTTGATGGAACGGAATCCATAACGCTGCACCAGCAGTTCCACTTGCAGACCATGAAGGGCGATCGCCAGCTCTGCCATGCTCAGTAATTCGCGATGAAACCGCGGCGCAAAAGATTGAACACGGAAAGTCCGCCCAACAAAGCGATCAGGGCCAGACCGATGGCGGGCACCCACAATTCCAAGCCTGGTGCTTGTCCATCGTACAGAACTACGCGAACAAGGCCGATGAAGTGGTAGAGCGGGTTGAGCGAGGCCACCCATTGCAGATCAGCAGGGACCAGATCGGGCGGATAGGCCACAGGCGTCAGGTAGAACAAGGCCGGAAGCAAAGCGCTCCAAAGAATGCCGATATCCCGGAAGTAGACGTTCAGTGCGCACAAAGCCAGTGAAAGGCCGAACAGAAAGCAAGCGAACAAGGCCACCACAGGGATCACCAAGATGGTGGCCGAAACTGGTCGCCAGCCGAACCATGCCAAGATGAACGCGAAGGGAATGAAGGACACCAGCAGGTTGAAGAGCCCGGCCATGAGCTGCGCCAGGGGGAACACCTGCGCAGGCACGGCCAGCGAACGAAGCACATGGGCATTGTCCACCACGGAGGAAAGAACGTGTGCGCTGGTGGTGGCGAAGAAGGACCAGAAGATCAAGCCCGTCAGTGCAAAAACCGGATAGTTCTCCACCTGTGGGAAGGCCCGGCTGAAAATGAAGAGGAAGATCAGAAGGAACAGCAGTGGATTGAAGAGGGTCCACAGAAAACCGAACAACGAGCTCTTGTACCGCAGCCGAACATTCTTCCACGCCACTGTGATCAGCATAGGCAGGTGCTGGCGTTGCATCCGCAGGGTGGCTTGGCCGGATACGGGAACAACGGTGGACATGGGTCGCGCAAGTTAGCGCAGCCCCTTCGTGGAGGCCTTCTATCTTGGCCCTTCACGCATGTCATTGGTCTTCAACGGTCGCTGTCTGGACCGCCCCATCGGCGGTGTGGAACGCTACGCACGCATGCTGCTGCGCAAGCTGGCCTGCATCCACCCGGACCTGCGCGTGGTGGTGCCGGCCAGGAGCACCGCCGATCCGGTGCTTCCTACCGGAACGGAGATCCAACGCCATGGGAACATGAGCGGGCACGCTTGGGAGCAGCTCTCCTTGCCTGGGGCCCTCCGCAAAGGCGACTTCCTACTGAACCCTGCGAACGCCGCCCCGCTCTCGGTCCGCGACCAGGCCGTGGTGGTGCATGACCTGGCCTTTCTGCACCATCCCGAGTGGTTCGATGCGCGCTTCGCGAAGTGGTACGGCTTTCTGATACCGCGGGTGGTCCGACGTGCCGCTGTGGTAGTGACCGTGAGCGAGACCATTCGGCAGGAGCTGCTCGCCACGTTCGAACTACCTGCAGAAAAAGTCGTCGTGGTCCCACCCTACGCCGACCCGCTGCAATTCGCACATTCCGCCAGTGTCGATGTGCCGGAGCGGTTCTTTCTTTTCGTTGGCGGCGATGATCCGCGTAAGTCCATCGCACACGCAGTGAGCTTGCTCTTCGCTACGGACCCACTGGCGAAGGTTGTAATCGTCGGTCGCCAGCGTAAGCCTTTCAATAGGGAGATCATCCCCGCTGACGCCCGGACCATG
>JADZGG010000245.1 GCA_020854015.1 Flavobacteriales bacterium | reverse complement strand
TGGAGCAGGAGCTCCGTTGAACCGAATTCCGATGAGCAAGCAGGAGAAACAGCCCCAAAAGGCCAACGACCACCACGAACGCCGCATCAAGAACGCGTTCAAGCGCAAGGGCTGGAGCGAAGTGAAAGCCAACGACAGCTGGGCCATCTTCAAGATCATGAGCGAATTCGTTGAGGGCTTCGAGGCCATGCAACGGATCCGCCCCTGCGTGAGCATCTTTGGCAGTGCCCGCACCTTGGCCGAGGCACCGGAATACAAGCTCGCTGAAGAGATCGCCTTCCTGCTCACTGGCCATGGATACGGTGTGATCACGGGGGGTGGACCTGGCATCATGGAAGCCGCGAACAAGGGGGCGCAACGCGGTGGAGGCACGAGCGTTGGGCTCAACATCGAACTTCCTTTCGAACAGGAACCGAACCCCTATATCGATAAAGAGAAGAGCTTGAACTTCGACTACTTCTTCGTGCGCAAAGTGATGTTCATCAAATACTCGCAAGGGTTCATCGTACTGCCCGGAGGCTTCGGCACCATGGACGAGCTCTTCGAAGCGCTTACGCTGATCCAGACACAGAAGATCGCCCGTTTCCCGATCATCCTGGTGGGGCGTAAATACTGGCAGGGCCTTCTGGATTGGATCAAGTCGACCATGAATGATAAGTACCACTACGTAAACCCAGTGGATATGGACCTGTTCAGTGTGGTGGATAATGCTGAAGAGGCCGTTGCCGCTATTGACGGATTCTACAGCAAGTACATGTTGAAGCCGAACTTCTAACCACGCGTTCAACAGGCGCCTGTTGGAAGATCCCCGCGCGACCCGCCCGTTCCACGCGCGAAGAAGTTGAGTTTTGCTGAGGTCCACATTGCCGTGGTCTGAGCATTCCCTCCTTCCATGATCAAAGCCGCTGCGCTCTTCAACCTGTTCGGCCTCTTCCTCTTCAATGCGCTGTTCCTGGCCGACATTTCGATCACGCAGGATGCCCCGGCCACCATGCAGGCCGGAAGTGAGGTGAAAGTGACTGTGACCGTTGAGAAAGGCGATCTCACTGGATTCGCCAAGCTGCAGATCGATATGCCCGAAGGCCTGAGCGTGACGGCGATCGAAACGAAGGGCGCTTCGTTCACTTTCGCCGATCAGAAAGCCAAATTCATCTGGATGGCCCTGCCTACACAGGCTTCGTTCAAGGTCACCTACACGCTTACCGCCGCTGCCAACGCCTCTGGAAGCCTGCCCATCAACGGTAAGTTCAGCTTCATCGAGGACAACGAGCGGAAGACGAAGGACCTGCCCACCAGTTCCATCACCATCATCTCCAACGCCGTGGCCCAGAGCGCCAGCGAACCCGAACAGATGGTGACGCCTGCTGCGTCGACAGAGACGGCACTCCAACAGGCTTCTTCCGACCCGAGCAACGATGTCGTGTTCGCTGGCGGCGCCGCTCCAGTGAAGACCATCGCCGTGGAGACCCGCAGTGGTGTTGCACCGCAGCAGGGCAAGGGCAATGTGGGTGGTTCGCGTTCCATCACCGCCATCACAGAGAACGAGATGCTGGTGGAGGTGACCATCAAGAAGGGTGACATCCGCGGCTTCGGCAAGTTGCAGGAGACCATTCCCGCCGGCTTCACCGCTCTGGAGAAGTCCAGCGACGAGGCCATTTTCACCGCACAGGACCGTATTGTGAAGTTCGTGTGGCTGAACCTTCCTGCGAAGACCGACCTGAAGGTGAGCTACAAGCTTCGCGCGAACGGACAGCCTGAAGGTGACTACGTGGTGAACGGCGAATTCGGCTACCTCCTGAACGACGAGACCCAGAAGGCCGTGATCGGCAGCACCAACTTCCTGATCGGCCCCAAGGCCATGCAGACCCTGGCCGTCACCCCTACCGAACCGGAGAAGAGCGTACAGGGCGGTGGTTCCGTCACGAACGTGACGCCGACCGAGCCGCAGTCCACCACTGAGCCCGTGACCAACGTCGAGCCGAAGGTGAGCCCCAAGGCCGATCCCGTCGCCAGCACCAAGTCCCGCATACCTACGCCAGAGACCGGAGTGACCTACAAGGTGCAGATCACAGCTGCGCACAAGGAAGTGGGGCGCGAGTACTTCGCGGAGCGCCATCAGTACAACGGCGATTTCAGCATCGAGCACCACCAAGGTTGGATCAAGTACACGGCCGGTCGATACGACCGTTATGCCGAGGCAAGGGACCAGCGCCAATCGTACATCAGTGCCGGCCACAACTTCCCCGGCCCCTTTGTAACTGCGTACAACAACGGAGAGCGAGTAACGGTGCAGGAGGCCCTGATGATCAGCAACCAGAAATGGGTGCAGTGATCTGATATCGAACACTATCTTTCGGCTGACACCCTAGCCGATGCCCCCTCGCTCCGTCCGTTCGATCCTCCAAGGCCGTTCCACCACGTTGCTGGTGGCCGCTTGCTTCTCCACCCTTCTTGCCGCGCAGGACGACAGCACCAAAGTGATGCTGAAGCCGACCTTTGGCCTGGGTACGGGCATGTTCGCATTTTACGGCGACATCGGTTCGGACCATTCGAATTACAGTCCGCTGCTGACCCGGGTAGGCTATGAGTTCCGCGCCTCCACCCCCATCACACCCTGGCTTGAAGGCGGACTGTACGCCATGCATGGCCGCTTGGGCGTGAACGAACGCAGTTTGGAACGCAACCTCAATTTCGAATCCCGGGTCACCATCGGAGGATTCCAGTTCGCTTACAACTTCAACCAGTTCCTGAAGCCCGACCACGTGGTGGAACCCTTCATCAGCCTCGGCTTCGAGAGCGTTGAGTTCCTGAGCAAGACGGACCTGTACGATGCACAAGGCCGCGAATACAATTATTGGAGCGACGGCACCGTACGGGACATCGCTGAGTTTGCACCGAACGCGGGAAGCGCTGTGATCATGCAGCGCGACTACAGCTACGAGTCCGACATCCGTGAGTTGAACCTGGATGGCTTTGGCAAGTACAATGAGCGCACTTGGGCGATACCAGTGGGCATCGGTGCAAAGATGAAGCTGGGCGGCGGCTTCGATTTCCGCGTGGGCGCCACCATGCACTTCACCCAGAGCGATCTGATCGATGGCGTCACCGACCAAAGTGTGGAAGGTCGCACGGGCGACAGCCGCAACGACCGCTTCCTCTTCTCCTCGTTCTCGCTGAACTACGCCGTGAACGTGGACCGCAAAAAGGCCAAGCGCATGTCAGAGCCAGAGCTCACTCCCGAACAAATGGACATGCTGGTGCTCAAGGATGACGAGGATGGCGATGGTGTCACGGATTTCAACGACCTGTGCCCTCACACCCCTTCGGGAGCCAAGGTCAGTGCACAAGGATGTCCTGAGGATGGCGACGGTGATGGAGTTCCCGATGTGATGGACGATGAGCTGGCCTCGGCCGCCGGAGCCCCAGTGGATGAGCGGGGCGTCACCATCACAGACGACATGTTCCTGAAGGATTATCTGAACTACAAGGATTCCGGCAACGTGAACATCGTGACCTCGCGTGTGGAGAGCTTCGGCCCTTCGCGCAAAGGGTCGACCGCGAAAGCAGCGAAGCGCGTTTACACGGTCCAGGTCGGATCGAACGTCGAAGGCATCACCGAAGCACAGATGCAGCAGTTGCTCAGCATTCCGGATGTGCGTACGATCGAACACGGTGACACCACCATGTTCGTGGTGGGCAGCTACGATGCGCTTCCAGAGGCGATCCGCCGTCAGCTCAACTTGAACAACGGCGGCATCACCGGTCGCGTAATGGCGGAAGAGGATGGCCGCCTGATCGATATCGGACCTGAAGTGACCGCAGCACAAGGCGGCATGGACAGCGCTTCCGGTGGGCCGGTGGCTAAGGGAGAAGCGATCGTGCGCGTGCAGCTCGGCGCCTACCGCGAAAAGCTCTCCAAGAACATCTTCGAAGGTGTGAACGATCTGGTGGTCCTGAAGGGTGACGATGGACTTACGCGCTATTACACGGGCTCCTTTACCGACGTGAACGATGCTGCGAAGCACAAGGTGAACATGTTGCTCAAAGGCTTTGACGGCGCGTTCCTCGTAGCCTTCAAGGATGGAAAGCGCGTTTCGCTCAAGGAGGCCGGCGCGCGCCTCACCGGACCGGAGAACCTGAAGAGCCTGCCCGAAGGCGGTATCAGCAAGGATGCCATCCGCTACAAGGTGCAGCTCGGCACTTTCGCTGGAAACGTGCCCAGCGATGTGATGGGCAAGTACATCGAGATCGGCAACGTATCCTCTGTGACCAGCGCGGATGCGGTGCGCTACTACTACGGCTCCTACGCCACCCGCGCCGAGGCCGAGGCGGCCAAGGCCACGTTGGCGCAGAAGGGTCTTGCCGATGCCTTCGTTGTCGGCGACATGCTCGGACGCACCATCCCCGCTGAGGATGCCGACCGCGTGTTGCAAGGCAAGTGACCCATCCCCTTCGCGGATGATCATCGGGCTTGCAATAGCTCGCGGCTCTTCCGCGTTATCGCTGCACCGCACCTCCTCCCTTCGCGCCCTCCACCCCCATTTCCCGACCCACCATGTTCCGTACTGCCCTTTGGCGTGTGCCCCTGCTCGCCCTGTGCATCGCTCTGCTCAGCGCATGCTCCGATCGTAACGGCAAGATCATCCCGGACAGCGCGTTCACGCCTTACATCCCTGCGTTCACTGCCGGGCACATCTCCGCCCGCAGCCCGATACTGGTGCGCATCGCTGATGGTCAGACCTGGCGCGATAGCTCGAACGCCGCACTTCAGAAGCTCTTCAAACTGGATCCGGCAATGGAAGGGACGGTGACATGGTACGACCACCTTACCCTTGCCTTCACGCCAAAGCAGCGACTGAAGCAGGATGAGACCTATACGATCCGTTTCGCTTTGACCGACCTGATCGAGGTTCCGAAAGAGCTCAAGGAGTTCGTGTTTCAGGTGACCACCTACCGTCAAGGCATCGACGCGCGCATCAGCGACCTGCAGAGCCTGTCCAACACGGACCTTACTTGGCAACGGGCTCTGGTGGCCGTACACACCAGCGACGATGCGACCGGCCAGGACCTCGAGGGCTGCATGACCGCGGAGCAGAACGGACGCTCCCTGCGCCTGACCTGGGAACACGAACCCAACGGCACCGTCCACCGAGTGGTGGCCGATAGCGTGCAGCGTGGTGAGCAGGCCAGCTCTTTGATCTTCCGCTGGAACGGGGAACGCATCGATAGTGAGGACAAGGGAGAGCTCGTTTTCCCCATTCCTTCCATCGGTGAGCTGCAATTGGTGAACACCGAGACCAATAGCGAAGGGGAACAATATGCCGCGCTGCTCTTCAGTGACCCCCTGGATGCCCAACAGGACGTCAATGGCTTGGCGGGCATAACGGGCGTAGAGGAAACGCGCGTCAGCATCGACGGCAACAAGCTCTTGCTGTATCCGGGCACGCGGCTCACCGGCGACCACCAGTCCTTTGTGGCAGCCGGGCTGATGAACGTGAACGGGCGCAAGCTCGGTAAAGACCTCACGGTCGATCTGACCTTCGAAGAAGTGAAGCCCGATGTTCGGCTCGTAGGCTCAGGCACGATCCTGCCCAGCACCGACGGCCTCCTCTTCCCTTTCGAAGCTGTCAATCTCAACGCCGTGGACGTGCGCATCGTTCGCATCTACGCCGACAACGTGACCCAGTTCCTGCAGGTGAACGACCTCTCCGGTGAACGCGAACTGGCCCGTGTGGGGCGGCCCATCCTGAAAAAGATGGTGCCGTTGCGCGGCAAGGATGCTCCGGCTTTGGGGCATTGGAACCGCTACTACCTGGACCTCGCCGAACTGATCAAGACCGAGCCTGGCGCCATCTATCGGGTATCTATC
Source organism: Flavobacteriales bacterium (assembly GCA_020854015.1). GTDB lineage: Bacteria > Bacteroidota > Bacteroidia > Flavobacteriales_F > PHOS-HE28 > PHOS-HE28. The sequence continues at coordinate 223 of JADZGG010000245.1, read as the reverse complement.
GGTTTCCGTCGGTCCTATTCCACCTACCCCTGCCCCGACCAAGCAGCAGGGGGCAATACACTACAGGCCGCAGCGGCAGAGGAAGAAGGTGAGGATGACGTGCAATGGGACAGTCCCAACGACTACTACTATTACTACGACGACTATTACGAGTATGAGGAGGAGTATGATCATCGTCGTCGTGAAGACCCCTGCTCCCCAAGCTACTTCCGCGGTAAGACAG